>NZ_JBXFWG010000014.1:0-91490 GCF_056854535.1 Stenotrophomonas sp. STEN054
CCCCCCGGCGGGGCCGCCGGCGCGCCCCCCCGCGGCCCCCCCGCCGCGCGCCGGGCCCCCCCGCTACCGCAACGTCATCCACGCATGGCGTGGATTTACTGGCGGCGTACCGACTGCACCACCGACAGGCGGCGCAGGCGTCGCATGACTTCGGCCAGGTGGTTGCGGTCGCGCACCTGGATGTTGAACGCCAGCACGGCGGCGTTGAAGTCGCGGTCCAGGTAATCCACGCGTTCGATGTTGGAGTGGCTCTGCGCGATGGCCGCAGCCAGCTGTGCCAGCACGCCGGTGCCGTTCTCCACTTCCACCACCAGCGAAGTGTTGTAATCGCCGGACACAGTGGTGTCCCAGCCGATCGGCACCCAGCGTTCGGGTGACTTGCGCAGCTCGGCCAGGTTCGGGCAATCCACGCGATGCACCACGATGCCCTTGCCGGCGGTGTGGTAACCCATGATCTCGTCGCCGGGAATCGGCTGGCAGCACCCGGCGAAGGTGACCACGCCCCGTTCGCTGCCGTTGATGAGGATTTTTTCCTGCGAATATTGGCGGGAATTCGCACCGCCACGCAGCTCGGCATAGGCCATCAGCGCCTGCGCGGCCTGCGTCGGCATCCAGTTGCCCAGCGCCACTTCGGCCAACAGGGCCTCCAGGCGCGGGAAACGGTGTTCGGCCAGGAACGCATCCAGGCGCCCCTTGGGCAGGCGTTCCAGCGAGGAATCCATCGCTTCCAGCGCGCGGTCCAGCATGCGGTGGCCCAGCTGCACGGCATCTTCGTGCTCCAGCTGCTTGAGCTGGTGGCGGATGGCGGTGCGCGCCTTGCTGGTGACCACGAATTCCAGCCACTGCGGCTTGGGCGTGGCCGAACGCGCGGTGATGATTTCCACCGACTGACCCGAAACCAGCTTGGTACGCAGCGGCACCAGCTTCTTGTCCACGCGCGAGGCCACGGCCATGTTGCCGACGTCGGTATGCACCGCGTAGGCGAAATCGAGCGCGGTCGAGTTGCGCGGCAGGGCCAGGATCTTGCCCTTCGGGGTGAACAGGTAGACCTCGTCCGGGAACAGGTCGACCTTCACGTTGTCGAGGAATTCCAGCGAGGAACCGGCGGCGCGCTGCGAATCGATCAGTTCGACGATCCAGGCATGGGCGCGACTCTGCGCGCTGTTGGGCGAATCGCCACCGAACTTGTAGGTCCAGTGAGCAGCCACGCCGCGCTCGGCGATCAGGTCCATTTCCTCGGTGCGGATCTGCACCTCGATGGGCGAACCGTAGGGCCCGAACAGCACGGTGTGCAGCGACTGGTAACCGTTGGCCTTGGGAATGGCGATGAAATCGCGGAAGCGGCCATCCAGCGGCTTGAAGGTGGCATGCACCGAACCCAGCGCGTGGTAGCAGCTGGGCACGCTGCGCACGACCAGGCGGAAGCCGAACACGTCCATCACCTGGTCGAAGGATTTGTTCTCGTCGTGCATCTTGTTGTAGATGCTCCACGGCGTCTTGATGCGGCTGACCAGGCGGTGTTCGATGCCTTCCTTGGCCAGCCGCTGCGACAGCTGCACTTCCACCTGCGCCATCGCCTCGCGGCGTACCACCGGCTGGCTGCGGATGTGTTTTTCCAGGATGGCGTGGCGCCACGGGTACAGCGCCTTGAAGCCCAGGTTCTGCAGCTCGCTCTTGACCAGACTCATGCCCAGGCGCTGGGCGATGGGCGCATAGATCTCCAGCGTTTCGCGGGCGATGCGGCTGCGCGCTTCACGACTCTGCGCGCCCAGGGTGCGCATGTTGTGCAGGCGGTCGGCCAGCTTGATCATGATCACGCGGAGGTCGCGCGACATCGCAAGCAGCATCTTGCGGAAGCTCTCGGCGGCCGCTTCCTGGCGGTCGCGGAACTTCAGCTTGTCCAGCTTGGTCACGCCGTCGACCAGCTCGGCCACGGCCTCGCCGAACTCCGAGGCCAGCTCTTCGCGGGTCAGCGGGGTGTCTTCGATGGTGTCGTGCAGGATCGCAGCGATCAGCGCCTCCACGTCCAGGCCGAGCTCGGCCAGCACCTGGGCCACGGCCACCGGATGGGTGATGTAGGGCTCGCCCGACTTGCGCGTCTGCCCAGCATGCGCCGACGCACCGACTTCCCAGGCACGGCGCAGCAGCGGCAGCTGTTCCGGCGGCAGGTAATGGGCGGCGCGTTCGAGCTGGAGGACGTAATCAGGTACGGCCGCGGCGGTGGGCGCGGCTACCTTGGCAGTGGGGCCTGGGTTCATGCCAGAAGCCTATGCCAGCGCGCCGATTACGGCAAACCCTGAATGCGAAACAGCCCGCACGGAGCGGGCTGTTCAGCGGTCAAGCAACGGCATTGATCGATGCGATCAATCGTCGTTCTTGGACATGTCTTCGTCGGCGACCACTTCAGCGGCGGCCCACTCCAGCGCTTCACGCTCGGCACGCTCGCGCTCGGACTTCTCGACTTCGTCGATCAGCGCGTTGTCGATCTTGCGGGCGGCGATTTCGCGCAGTGCCAGCACGGTCGGCTTGTCTTCGGTGTCGTTGTCCAGGGTGGCCTGCACGCCGTTGGCGAGCTGACGGGCACGCTTGGAGGCCATCATGACCAGCTCGAAACGGTTGTTAACGACTTCCAGGCAATCTTCTACGGTGATGCGGGCCATACGGGCTCCCGGCGACCGGTCGGCCGCTCAGTCGAATGAGGGAAAGGGGACGGAGTGTACTGGCAGGGGCTGGGCAAAATCAAGCCAACCCCTACTCGATTCTTTTGGAATCAGTCAGTTGCGCCGGCATCGGGGGTCAGCAGGGCCTGGATCAGGCCGGCGTGGCGGACCTTCTGGACCTCCCGGCGCAGCCGGCTGGCGGTGAAGATGGCGCACAGCTCGTCCACGGCGGTGTCGAACACCTCGTTGACGATGACGTAGTCGAACTCGTTGAAGTGCAGCATTTCATCGCGGGCGGCGCCCAGGCGTTGGGCGATGACCGCCTCGCTGTCCTGGCCGCGCTTGCGCATGCGGTCCTGCAGGGCCTGCTTGGACGGCGGCAGGATGAACACCGTCACCGTGCCCGGCACCAGCTGGCGCACCTGCTGGGCGCCCTGCCAGTCGATCTCCAGCAGCACGTCATGGCCGGCGGCCAGCTGCGGTTCCACCGACTGGCGGGCGGTGCCCTTCCAGTCGCCGTGCACCCAGGCATGCTCGAAGAAATCGCCGTCGGCGATCATTTCCTCGAACGTCTCGGCGCTGACGAAGTGGTAGTGCTCGCCGTTCACCTCACCCGGGCGCATGGCGCGCGAGGTGAAGGAAATGGACAGGGCGATCTGCGGGTCGCGCGCCAGGGTGGCGTTGACGATGCTGCTCTTGCCGGCACCCGAGGGGGCGGCAACGATGTACAGCGTGCCGCGCGCAACGGCGGCCGACGGGGTGGACGGGGTACTCATGCGCGGAACCCAAATTGTTGATTTCGCAAAATTTATCCTCGATGTTCCAGAACCGGCGCGGAGGATCGCGCCAGCACGGCGGGAGCTGCGCGGAACATCCTGGAACCAGGCCCGGCAGATGGCTCCCCGGGGTGCGGGCACGCAACTTTAACAGAGCGGCTTGCAATCGCTGATCTGGCCGCGGAGCCAGCGGACCAGAATGTACGCCATTGACGCACGTACGCCAGTGGCGTACTCACACAAAAAAACGTTGCCCAACGTCATCCAAAACGGGAAGTGAGCCATGGACAACCATCTTCTTGCCGAACTCATGGGCAGCGTTACCGAAGCCAACGGGATCCTGAAGGGTGGGCGCAGCCTGTCGCGCGAGCGCCATGTCAGCCCGATGGAAGTTCGGGGAAGCAATCTGGAGAATCGGGCCGGAGAAGGCGCCAAAGAAGTACGCAGGTTGTTGAAGGAGGCCTGCATCGCCGGGATGTGACAACTCCTCAAACAGAACTGCAATGCATCATAAGGGCTCAAGCCGTGCTGCCGTTCGAGCCGGGAAAGATAGACAGCGTGCCACCGGCGCCGCCCTGCCCCGTCCTGCCGGTTCCAATAGCAGCGCGCGGCGTCGACCGCCGCGCGTCGACCGGCATCCAGGCGGCCCCCCAGCCGGTCGCAGAAAGCCAAGGCCAGCGCCGCCTGGGCGCGTGCGTCATTTTCCAGCCCGGCGACATCCAGAACCTCATCCAGCAGGTCCACAGCGCGACGTATCGCCAGATGAGGGTCGTTCGCGTCATCGATGCGTGGCTACCTGCACTCAACCCAATGAAGAAGGGCGCCCGAAGGCGCCCCGCTGCACATCACTCGATGTTCTGCACCTGCTCGCGGATCTGGTCGATCAGCACCTTCAGCTCCACCGCGGCATTGGACGTGCGGCTGTCCACCGACTTCGAGCCCAGCGTATTGGCTTCACGGTTGAACTCCTGCAGCAGGAAGTCCAGGCGGCGGCCGACCGGCTCGCGCTGCTTCAGCACGCGGCGGATCTCGACGATGTGGCTGCCCAGGCGGTCCAGCTCCTCGTCCACGTCCAGCTTCTGCAGCCACATCACCAGCTCCTGCTCGGCACGGCCGGGGTCGACCGGGTGCGGCAGGTCGGCCAGGCGGGCGGCCAGCTTGGCGCGCTGTCCGTCGCGAATGGCCGGAATCAGCGTGCGCACGTCAGTAGCGATGCGCTCGATGCCGTCCACGCGCTCGGAGATCGCTGCGGCCAGCTTGTCACCCTCGCGTTCACGGGCAGCAACGAAGCCGTCCAGCGCCTGGTCCAGCAGCGACAGCGCCTCGGCCTGCAGGGCCGCCGCGTCGGTGGCCTCGCCCTGGGTCACGCCCGGCAGCTGCAGCAGCTCGGTGAAGCTGACCTGCAGGTTGGGGAAATCGGAGGTCAGGCGGTGCGCGAGCTGGCCAAGCTGGCCCAGCAGCGCTTCGTTCACCTGCAGGCTGGCCGCACCTTCCGGCGCACGCAGGCGCATGACCAGGTCCAGCTTGCCGCGGCTCAGGCGGGCGGCGATGCGCTCGCGCAGCTGCGGTTCAAGCGCACGCAGTTCCTCGGGCAGGCGGGTGCCCACTTCCAGGAACCGGTGGTTGACCGAGCGCAGCTCGCAGCCCAGCGTGCCCCACGGGGTGACGCGCTCGCCGCCGGCATAGGCGGTCATGCTTCGAATCATGGAATGTGTCCGGTGCGTGCAAAGGGGGAATGGTACCCTAGCGCCCTCACCTGAGCCCCCCTGCCCGCCCCGTCAAGGTCGCGGGCATGGCGGCGTACTCCCCTGCCCTTACGGAACCCGCACCATGTCCGATTCCCGCCCCAGTGGCCGCCAGCCCGACCAGCTCCGCCCGGTCGTCATCCAACGCGGCTTCACCCGCCATGCCGAGGGTTCGGTGCTGGTGTGCTTCGGTGAAACCCGCGTGCTGTGCACCGCCAGCGTGGAAAACCGCGTACCGGGCTTCCTGCGTGGCAAGGGCGAAGGCTGGGTGACCGCCGAATACGGCATGCTGCCGCGCGCCACCCACACCCGCAGCGACCGTGAAGCGGCGCGTGGCAAGCAGGGCGGCCGCACCCTGGAAATCCAGCGCCTGATCGGCCGCAGCCTGCGCGCCTGCGTCGACCGCAACGCCCTGGGCGAACGCACCATCACCCTGGACTGCGACGTGCTGCAGGCCGACGGCGGCACCCGCACCGCCGCCATCACCGGCGCCTACGTGGCCCTGGTCGATGCGGTGAACGTGCTGATGAAGCGTGGCGACATCAAGCGCAACCCGATCCTCGGCGCAGTGGCGGCCGTGTCGGTGGGCGTGTACCGCGGCACCCCGGTGCTGGACCTGGACTACGCCGAAGACAGCGACTGCGACACCGACATGAACGTGGTGATGAACGACGGTGGCGGCTTCATCGAGCTGCAGGGCACCGCCGAAGGCCACGCCTTCCGCCGCGATGAACTGGACGCGCTGCTGGGCCTGGCCGAAAAGGGCGTGGGCGAGCTGCTGGCCGCACAGCAGGCGGCGCTGTCGGCATGAACCGGCGGATCGCCCTGACCACCCTGGTAGTGGCCGACTACGACGAAGCCATTGCCTGGTACACCGGCAAGCTCGGCTTCGCCCTGTTGGACGACATCGACCAGGGCAGCAAGCGCTGGGTGGTGGTCGGGCCGACCGATGGCAGCGCTGCCGCCCTGCTGCTGGCCCGCGCCAGCAACGAGGAACAGCGCAGCCGCATCGGCAACCAGACCGGTGGCCGCGTCGGCTTCTTCCTCAACACCGATGACTTCCACCGCGACCACGCGGCGATGGTCGCCGCCGGCGTCGAGTTCCTGGAAGCGCCGCGCGAAGAAGCCTATGCCACCGTCGCGGTGTTCCGCGATCTGTACGGCAACACCTGGGACCTGTTGGAGCCCCGCTGATGAAGACGCTCGTGCTTGCCAGCCACAACGCCGGCAAACTGGTGGAAATGCAGGAGATCCTCGCCGACCTGCCGCTGCAGATCACTTCGGCTGCCGAGCTGGGTCTGGGTGACGTGGAGGAAACCGGCCTGACCTTCGTCGAGAACGCGCTGCTGAAGGCACGCGCGGCCTGCGAGGCCACCGGCCTGCCGGCACTGGCCGATGATTCGGGCCTGATCGTCGATGCGCTCGGCGGAGCGCCCGGTCTGTACAGCGCGCGCTACGCCGGCCATCCGACCAATGCCGCGGCCAACAACGCCAAGCTGCTGGAGGCGATGGCCGACATTCCCGATGGCCAGCGCACGGCCCGCTTCTATGCGGTCATCGTGCTGCTGCGCCACGCCACCGACCCGCAGCCGCTGATCTGCGAAGGCCGCTGGGAAGGCCAGATCATCCGCGAACTGCGCGGCACGAACGGCTTCGGCTACAACCCGTTGTTCCTTGATACCACCCACGGCCTGACCGCCGCGGAGATGGAGCCGGCGCTGAAGAACGCCATCAGCCACCGCGCCACCGCCCTGCAGCAGCTCAAGCAGCAGCTGGCCCGCTGGCTCTGACGCCCCTCTGATTACCCCAGGGAAGCCGGCCAGCGGCCGGCACTACCGATGACGCCCATGCCGCACGACCACGACCACTGCAACCACCTGCCCGGCGAAGCCTGTTCCGCCGACCACGCACACGACACCGCGCCGCGCCTGGTGCCGCCGCCGCTGTCGCTGTACGTGCACCTGCCGTGGTGCGTGCGCAAATGCCCATACTGCGATTTCAACTCGCACCAGACCAAGGGCGAGCTGCCGTTCGAGGCCTACGTCGACGCCCTGCTGCGCGACCTCGACCAGGACCTGCCACTGGTCTGGGGCCGGGTGGTGCACAGCGTGTTCTTCGGTGGCGGTACGCCCAGCCTGTTCCCGCCGGAAGCGATCGACCGCTTCCTGCAGCAGGCCAGCGCGCGCCTGCGCTTTGCGCCCAATGCCGAGATCACCCTGGAAACCAACCCGGGCACCGCCGAGCACGGTCGCTTCGACCGCTACCGCGCGGCCGGCGTGAACCGCCTCAGCTTCGGCATCCAGAGCTTCGACGATGCCGCACTGAAGCGCCTGGGCCGCATCCACGACAGTGGCGAAGCCGAGCGCGCGGTGAAGATGGCGCAGGACGCGGGCTACGACAATTTCAACATCGACCTGATGTACGCGCTGCCGGAACAGACCCTGGCCGGTGCCGAAGCCGACCTGGAACGCGCCTTCGCGCTGCAGCCGGCACACATCTCGCACTACCAGCTGACCCTGGAACCGAACACCGTGTTCTTTGCGCGGCCGCCGCAGGGCATCCCCGACGAGGACAACGCCTGGGACATGCAGGAGCACTGCCAGGCGCTGCTGGCGCAGGCCGGTTTCGGCCAGTACGAAGTGAGTGCCTATGCCCGCCCCGGCCGGCAGAGCGCACACAACCTGAACTACTGGCGCTTCGGCGATTACCTGGGCATCGGCGCCGGCGCGCACGGCAAGATCAGCTCCGGTGCCGAGGAACACGTGCTGCGGCGCTGGAAGCTCAAGCATCCGCAGGCCTACATGGACAGCGCCGGCAGCCCGGCCTCGTTCGGGGGCGACGAAGTGATCGCCGCCGACCGCCTGCCCTTCGAGTACATGCTGAACCTGCTGCGCCTGCACGAGGGCTTCGGCCTGCGCGATTTCGAATCGCGCACCGGCCTGCCGCGCAGCGTGCTGGACGCACCGCTGGCCGAAGCCGTGAAACGCGGCTGGCTGGAGGTGGCCGGCGACCACGTGCAGCCGACCGAACTGGGCCGCCGCTTCACCAACGACGTGGTGAGTCTGTTCCTGTAGCGCCGGGCCATGCCCGGCGGATGCGGCCGCTGGCCGGCCTTCGCTGCGTTTGAACGGGCGCCCACCGCAGAAATTGCTCAAGTAGCGCCCGCGGCTGCCGACACGGTAGATTCCCATGTCGATTCGCGGGAATCCCGGAACTGCACCCGATGTCTGCCGCTTTCCCCTTTGCCACCCCTGACAGCGCGCGCCTGGCCGCCGCAGACCTGCCCCCACGCGTGCGCGAGCTGCTGGGTGAACTGCTGGTGCTGTGCCGCCATGTGCTGACCGCGCCGCTGATCCTTACCGTGGAAGCGGCCGAACAGGCGTTGCTGCACGATGCCGACCACGCACGCAATCCGCAGATGCAGGCCGAGCTGCTGGCGCAGCGTGGCCAGCTGCATGCGTTTGCCGGCAGCTTCTGCGACCGCATGCTCGATGCGCTGGCCGACAGCCTGGTGCAGCTGCGCGCGCCGCAGGACACCGCGCCGCCGAGCGCGCCCGCCCGCCCGCCGGGCCTGCTGGGCCTGTCGCTGGTGGATGACCACGAAGTGGACCGCAACCTGGTGCTGACCGAGATGGTGCGCCGGGAAAACCAGCGTTCGGGCAATGCCCTGAACCTGCTCGGCCAGCGCCTGGCAGTGTTGGCCGCCGCCCCGGCATTCGACAACGACACCCTTCCGCTGGCGCCGCAGGCGCTGTGCACCCTGGTGCGGCGCCTGGCCGAACAGGATGGGCTGAGCGCGGAACTGCAGCTGGCGCTCTATCGCAGCTTCGAACGCCAGCTGCTGGAACGCCTCGGCGATGTCCTGGAGCGCTCCAACAACCTGCTGGCCCAGCACGGCGTGCTGCCGGGCCTGGTCTACACCCCGTACCTGGCGCGCTCATCCAGCACCCGCCGCATCATCACCCAGTCCGTCGGCGGTGGCCGCGCCACGCAGCCTGCACCGCGTTCGGCCGAGCCGTTGACCGGCTGGGGCAGCTCCGGCCGCGCGGGTTCGTGGTCGGCGCTGATGCAGAACGCCTTCGCCGACACCGTTCCACCGGGTGCGGCCAACCCGGAACTGACCACGCCCCCGGCCAACCTGCTGCACGACCTGCTGCAGCAGGCCCGGCATGCCGCACCGATGGCCATCGAACCGCCCTCGGTGCCCAGCGGCCTGGTGGATGCGGTGCTGGCGCGCCTGCAGGCCCAGGCCGGCGCCGCCACCAGCATCACCGACCTGCAGAGCGCGGTGACCGCGCAGCTGCGCAGTGAGCACGGCGCACAGGCCCAGCTGGCCAGCCACGATCGCGACCACCTCGACCTGCTGCGCCTGCTGCTGCAGCAGGTCCAGCAGCAACAGCGTCCCGACCCCGTGCCGGCCGCCCTGCTGGCCCGCCTGCAGGTGCCGCTGGCGCGCGCGGCGATGGCCGACCCCGCCTTCTTCGTACGCGACGAACATCCCGCGCGCGAACTGCTCAACACCATCGCCGAAGCCGGTGCCAACTGGCTGGGCGACGACGACGTGGACCCGCAGCTGATGCAGCGCCTGGCGCAGAGCGTGCAGGGACTGCTGGGCCAGGACGCGCGCACGCCCGAAGCATTCGCTGCGGCCAACGAGGAAATCCAGCAGCACCAGCGCGCCGCCGCGCATCGCGCCGAGCTGGCCGAACGCCGCCATGTGGAAGCAGCGCGCGGCAAGGAGCGGTTGGCCCTGGCCCGCCGCGAAGCCAGCGCGCAGATCGACCAGCACTGCCAGGCACAGGAGCCGCCCCGCTTCGTGCAGACCCTGCTGCGCGAGGCCTGGGCTGACGCCCTGACCCTGACCCGGCTGCGCCACGGCGATGACTCGGCGCAGTGGCAGGAACGCCTGCAGCAGACCGAACGCATTGCCGCAGTCACCGCCGCGCCCGCCGAGGCCGACAGCGTGCCCGACGCGCCGCTGGCCGCGGAAGTGGAAGCGGCCCTGCTGCAGGTCGGCTACCACCCCGAGGAAGCCTCGGCGGTGGCCCGCCGCCTGGCCACGCCCGGCGGCGAGGACGAGCACACCTCGCGCACCGAACTCAGTGCACGCCTGAAGGCGCGCGCGCGCCTGGGCGAGCATGCGACGGGCAGCACCAGCACCCACGACGCCGCACCGCGCAGCGCGGCCGAGCAGGCCTGCCATGAGCAGCTGACCAACCTGCCCTTCGGCAGCTGGTTCGACCTCGCCGGCGAAGATGGCAGCGTGCGCCGCCAGCGCCTGTCCTGGTACAGCCTGCTGACCGGGCACGTGCTGTTCGTCAATCCGCGCGGGCAGAAAAGCAGCGAGACCGACCTGGATACGCTGGCCCGGCAGATGGCCGCAGGCCGGGCGCAGTTGGTCACCGAAGAAAAAGGCCGCCTTGTCGACCGCGCCTGGCAGGCCAGCCTGTCCGCCCTGCGCACGTTGGCCGGTGGTCGCCGCCAGGAGCCTGACGCATGAGCCAGCTACCGCCGCAGGACACCCGCCGCGCGCCGCGCCGCCAGGTGTCCGACCTGGTCCCGGTCACCGACCAGATGCGCGCGAGCGTGGTCGGCCGGCTGGGCAATGTTTCCGAAACCGGCATGCTGATGCTGGCGAGCCAGCCGCTGCGCGACGACGCGCTGTACCAGCTGCGCTTCCCGCTGCCACTGGGCGACGGCCGCAGCGCGGCCATCGATGTGGGCGTGCACCTGCTGTGGAGCGAGCCGGCGCATGCCCCGGGGCAGAGCTGGGCCGGTTTCCGTTTCCTCACCCTGTCGCGCGAACATCGGCAGCTGTTGCGTGCATGGATCGGCGAGGACAGCGACGAGGCGCCGGTTTCGACAGGCTGAGTGCCGGTTCCTGCACAGCGGTTTTTTGCGGTATGCGGCAGAATCTAGGGCCGTTTCCCGTGTCGAGCCACCGCAATGATCCAGCAAGACCCTGGCGCCCTGTATTCCGACCACCTGGCCGTGCTGTGCCGACGCGCCGAACAGGCGCTGGCCGGCGGCGGCTTCGACCACCTGGTGGTGCCCAGCGGCACCCTGCACTACCAGATGTTCGACGATCGCGATTACCCGTACGCGGTGAACCCGCAGTTCAAGGCGTGGCTGCCGCTCACCCGCGTGCCCAACAGCTGGGTGGTATTCACCCCGGGCAAGCGCCCAGCGGTGATCTTCCACCAGCCGTTCGATTACTGGCACGTGGTGCCGGATGCCCCCAGCGGCTGGTGGGTGGAGCACTTCGACATCCACATCATCCGCAAGCCGGAAGAGGCGCTGGCGCTGCTGCCGGCTGATCCGTCGCGCTGCGCGATCCTCGGCGAGCCGCAGAGCGCGCTGGGTGCCTACGTGCCAAACAACCCGGCGCCGGTGGTGAACCATCTGGAATGGCACCGCGCCTACAAGACGCCGTATGAAATCGCACTGATGCGCCAGGCGCAGGTGCTGGGCGTGCGCGGCCATCGTGCTGCAGAGACGGCGTTCCACAATGGCGCCGATGAATTCAACATCCACATGGCCTACTGCCAGGCCGTGGGCCAGGATGCCAACGAGCTGCCGTACGGCAACATCGTTGCGCTGAACGAACACGCCGCGGTGCTGCATTACACCGAACTGGGCCGCACCGCACCGCAGCCGCTGCGCAGCTTCCTGATCGATGCTGGCGCCAGCGCGCATGGCTACGCCAGCGACATCACCCGTACCTACGCGGCCAAGGGCCATGACGAATTCGCGGCGATGATCGAGGCCGTGGATGCCGCCCAGCAGCAGATGTGCGCGGCGGTGCGTGCGGGCTTCGACTACAAGCAGCTGCACGTGGATGCGCATCTTTCGCTGATGGGCGTGCTGAAGGACTTCGGCGTCATCAAGGTCTCGCCGCAGACCGCGCTGGAAACCGGCGTCAGCGCCGCATTTTTCCCGCACGGCATCGGCCACCTGATCGGCCTGCAGGTGCACGACGTGGCCGGTTTCGCGGCCAGCGAGGAAGGCGGCCGCATCGAGCGCCCGGCCGGCCATCCCTACCTGCGCCTGACCCGCGTGCTGGAACCGGGCATGGTGGTGACCATCGAACCGGGCCTGTACTTCATCGACATGCTGCTGGACGAAGTGAAGGCTGCCGGCCATGGCGATGCGGTGAACTGGGACCGCGTGGACTTCTTCCGCCCGTATGGCGGCATCCGCATCGAAGACGAAGTGCTGTGCACCGAGGACGAAGCGGAGAACCTGACACGCCCGGAGTTTGCGGCAGCCAAGGGCTGAGCCCCTCCTGGCTGGGCGCTGGGTGCGGCAGGATTACTGAGGTCTGGCCGGGCGGATGGGCTGCGCAGGGGACGCTGCAAGTACGTCCATGTAAGCTCGGTCGCCGCATCCATGCGGCTCAAGCCCCTGCGCAACCCATCCGCCCGGCCACGGACAGTTTCCGTGCGCGCCAGCCACGGAAAAGAAAAAGAAAATCAAATGCGGGTCGCTCGCTGCGCTCGCTCTGTGTCGACCAAGGTCGACACCTACCCGTAGATCCACGCCATGCGTGGATGATTCATTCGATATCCAATAGATGTACCGACCAACGGTCGGCACCCACCACCAGCAGGTTCCCACAGCCGCGTGAACCTGTCGAAGGCGGGGCACTGTGGGTTTGCGGGGTGTGAGCCGCATGGATGCGGCGACCAAGCCCCCATGGATGGGTTTACGGCGTCCCCGCACACCCACAGTGCCTTGCCATCCCACGGAATGCCCGCTTTTGACGTTGAAGTTGACGCTGCCGTTGCAGTGAGCAGGTGCAGGGCTGCAAGCCCTGCTACCCCAAAACCCTCAACCCGCCATCACCGCTTCAATCTCATCCGCACTGCGCGCCAGCCCCTCGGTCAGCACGCGGTGGCCGTCATCGGTGATCAACACGTCATCCTCGGTACGGATGCCGATCCCGCGCCAGCGCGGCTCCACCGTCGTATCGTCCGCACCGATGTACAGGCCCGGCTCGATGGTGAAGGCCATGCCCGGCTCCAGCAGTCGCGAATCGCCGGCCAGGCGGTAATCGCCCACGTCGTGCACGTCCAGGCCGATCCAGTGACCGGTCTTGTGCCGGTAGAAGCGCTGGTACAGGCCCTCGGCCAGGTTCTTTTCCAGCGTGCCCTTCAGCAGGCCCAGCCGCAACAAGCCTTCGGTAAGGGTCTGCACTGCCGCCAGGTGACCGGTCTCGTAGGCCACGCCCGGCTTCGCCTGTGCAAGCGCTGCCGCCTGCGCCTCGCCTACCAGGTCATGCAGCGCGCGCTGCTCGGCACTGAAGCGGCCATTCACCGGGAACGTGCGGGTAATGTCGCTGGCGTAGCCACGATACTCGGCACCGGCATCGATCAGCACCAGCTCGCCATCGCGCGAACGCGCGTTGTTGTCCCGGTAATGCAGGATGCAGCCGTTGCGGCCGGCACCGACGATGCTGCTGTAGGCCGGCACCGCATCACTGGCACGGAACACGCGCTCCAGTTCGGCCTGCAGCTCGTACTCATGGATGCCCGCCTTCGCCGCCCGCATTGCGGCCAGGTGCGCACGCACGCTGATCTGCGCGGCGTGGTGCATCAGCGCCACTTCCGCACCGGATTTGAACAGGCGCTGCTCGTGCAGCAGGTGGCCCAGCTCGAGGAACTCATGCGGCGGCTGCGCGCCGTGGCGCACCTGCGAACGCACGCGGTTGACCCAGCCGATCAGCTTCAGGTCGAAGTCCGCGTCGCGGCCGAAGTGGTAATAGACGCGCGAACGCCCTTCCAGCAGGCCCGGCAGGATGTCGTCCAGGTCGTCGATCGGGTACGCATCGTCCATGCCGTACTGCGCCACCGCACCGTCCTGGCCGGCGCGACCGCCGTCCCAGGCTTCGCGCTCGGCGTCGCGCTCGCGGCAGAACAGGAGGGCCTCGCCATGGCGGCGTCCCGGAATCAGCACCAGCACCGCTTCCGGTTCCGGGAAGCCGCTCAGATACTGGAAGTCCGAGTCCTGCCGGTACGGGTAATGGGTATCCAGGCTGCGCACCTTCTCCGATGCGGCCGGCAGCACCAGGATCGCGTCGTCGCCGGCCATGTCCATCAGCTGGCGCCGGCGACGCTTGTACTCTCCGGCCGCGATGCCGGTGCGCTGCTTGATATCCATCAGTTCAGGCGCTGGCGGTGGCGCGCGGCCAGCACAACGTCACCGTGCAGCAGGAGCACCGCTACGCGGATGAACTCCTCGATCTCGGACAGGGCTTCGTCGTCGTCCTCGCCACCGGCCTCGAAATCCTCGCTGGAGGCACGAGCCAGGCTCGCCATGTCGGTCAGCGCTTCCTCGCCCTCTTCGGACAGGGTCGGGCGGCGGCCGCCGCTGCCCAGGCCGAAGCCACCGAGGAAGCTGCGGGTCCAGGCGAACATCGCGTCGGCCTGCGCGGCCACGTCGTCGTTGTCGGTCAGAAGCAGTTCGAAGGCGAAGTCGCGGTCTTCCAGCTGCTTGATCGTGGCTTCCAGCAGCTGCGCCAGCGCACTGCCCTCAGGTACCGGGGCCAGGTTGTCGTCGGCCAGCACGCGTGCCGGCCAGTCATTGCCGGGGGCGCCGCCTGCAGCCAGCCAGCCGCACAGGCCGCCATGCAGCTCGGCAGCGGTGGCGCCCAGGCCCAGTTCCTGGCTGGCGCGGGAAACGTCGTCGACGGAGGGAAGTTCGGTCATCGTGCGGCTCGTTCGTAAGGGAAACCCGGGGTGCGCACGCGCGCGCCCGTGAGCCCGGTAGTGTAGCAACCCGACCGGGTCCTCCCCGTGGCAGCCCGGCCCTGCTGCGGCAACGCTTGACCGCCCTTGCCCGGCTTGCCTATCGTGCGGCATGGAACCCGCCGACCCCCTTGCCCAGTTGCAGGCCTTTGCCGCCCGCGTGGACGCGTTGCTTGAACGTAACCAGCGCCTGGCCGAGGAGAACCGCAGCCTGCGCCACCAGCAGGAACAGCTGGTGACCGAGCGTTCGACGCTGCTGGCCAAGAACGAGCAGGCCCGCTCGCGGGTGGAAGCGATGATCAGCCGGCTCAAATCCCTGGAGCAGCACACATGAGCGCCGAACCGGTCAGTGTCCGCATCCTCGATCGTGAATACACGGTCGGCGTGGGTGGCGATGAACGCGACAGCCTGATGGCCGCCGCGCGCCTGCTCGACGCGCGCATGCGCGAGATCCGGGGCAGCAACCGGATGGCCGCGGTCGACCGCGTGGCCGTGCTGGCCGCGCTCAACCTGGCCCACGAACTTCAGCTGCTGCGCGACGAGAACGCCCGCCAGGCGGTGGCCCTGCAGCAGACGCTGGCTGATCTGAACCGGCGCCTGGACCGCGCGATCGACAGCAGTACGTGAGAAGGGTGTGCATCGCGTCTTTTCATAACTGAATTGGCACGTACTGTTGCCGACGAACGGCCTATCCAGATCCTGCGCGCTGGCTATAATGGCCACGCGTTCTCTGCGGTACTCGACGGCATGTGCAAACATTCGCCTTGTCCCTTAAGAACGACACCGGGAGCGCGACAGCGCCGGGAGTGCAGGTCCGCCTTGTAGCGGGAAGCCCGATGGTTCTCCAGCGTTCCCACTTGAGCCCCCGGGTTCAAGGTCGTTTCGCATGCATCGACATTGCGGAGAATGCAATATTCCAGCAAGGGCGGCGTCTTCGGGCGTCGCCCTTGTTCTTTCCGGCACAATGACGGCTGTTCCCCCCGCCGCACGCTGCCATGACCGACCCGCGCCAGGCCCTGCGCCACGACCTGCGGCAACGCCGCCGTGATCTTTCTGCGCCCGCGCGCATCGCCGCCGCCGAATCGCTGGCCGATGCCCTGCTCGCCCTGCCCTTCGCCCCACGCTCCGGCCCGGTGGCCGGCTACTGGGCGCTGGATGGCGAGATCGCCCTGCACCGCTGGCAGCTGCAGCTGCCCGAAGCCCTCACCTACTGCCTGCCGGTGCTGGCCGGCGAAGTGCTGCGCTTCGCGCCGTGGCGTCCCGGCCAGCCGCTGACCAGCAACCGCTACGGCATCCCCGAACCGGACGTAGCCCTGGAAGACACCCTGGAGCCGGCACGGATGGCGCTGGTGGTGACCCCGCTGGTCGGCTTCGACAGCCAGTGCCGGCGGCTGGGCATGGGGGGCGGCTGGTATGATCGCAGCTTCGCCTTCCGCCACGACCGGCCGGCGCCGCCCTGGCTGGTCGGTGCGGCGTTCGCGGTGCAGCAGGTCGGGTCCTTGCCGGTGGCGTCGTGGGACGTGCCGGTGGATGCGATCTGCACCGAAGACGGCACCCTGTTCCCCTCCGCTGCCCCCGTGAACGCATGACCGCCCGCAAGCGCTATTGGCTGATGAAGTCCGAACCGGACGCTTTTTCCATCGATGACCTGGCCAAGGTGAAGGTCGAGCCCTGGAACGGGGTGCGCAACTACCAGGCGCGCAACTTCATGCGCGATGGCATGCAGGTCGGCGACGGCATCCTGTTCTACCACTCCAATACCAAGGTGCCGGGCATCGTCGGCCTGGCCACGGTGGCCAGCGCGGCCTACCCGGACGACACCCAGTTCGACCCGGCATCCGATTACCACGACCCCAAGAGCACGCGCGAAAACCCGCGCTGGATGCTGGTGGACGTCGGTTTCGAGCGCAAGCTGAAGCAGGTGATCGCGCTGGACGAGATCAAGCTGCATGCCGACGAACTCGGCGAGGGCTTCCCGCTGGTTGCCAAGGGCAACCGCCTGTCGGTGTTCCCGGTGACGGCCGCGCAGTGGAAGCTGCTGCTGTCGCTCGAAAAGAAATCCTGATTCCCTGCCTGAGAGTCCTCCCATGACCGAAGCCAAGCGCCTTGCCGCCGAGAAAGCCATCGAATACGTCCAGGACGGCATGATCGTCGGCGTCGGCACCGGTTCCACCGTTGCCTACTTCATCGATGCCCTGGCCCGCATCCAGCACCGCATCAAGGGCGCGGTGTCCAGTTCCGAACAGAGCACCGCCCGCCTGAAGCAGCACGGCATCGAGGTGATCGAACTGAACCACGCCGGCAGCCTGTCGCTGTACGTGGACGGCGCCGATGAGTGCGATGCCAACAAGTGCCTGATCAAGGGCGGTGGCGCCGCGCTGACCCGCGAGAAGATCATCGCCGAGGCCAGCGAGCGCTTCGTCTGCATCGTCGACCCGAGCAAGCAGGTGCCGGTGCTGGGCAGGTTCCCGCTGCCGGTGGAAGTGATCCCGATGGCGCGCAGCCTGGTGGCCCGCCAGATCCGCGACATGACCGGCGGCCAGCCGACCTGGCGCGAGGGCGTGGTGACCGACAATGGCAACCAGATCCTGGACATCCACAACCTGGAGATCACCGATCCGGAAAAGCTGGAGCGCGAGCTCAACCAGCTGCCGGGCGTGGTCTGCGTGGGCCTGTTCGCGCGCCGTCGCGCCGATGTGGTGATCGTCGGCGGCGAACCGCCGGTCGTGCTCTGAATTTCCCGAAGGACGCTGACATGTCGCTGCGCTCGCTGCTGATCCTCCCCCTGCTGGCCCTGACCGGCTGCGCCACCGATGCCGCCCGCCACTGGGTAGAGCTGGACGGCGCCCGTTACCAGGTGGAGCTGGCCACCAATGATGAAACCCGCGCCCGCGGGCTGATGTTCCGCGACCAGATGCCGGCCGACAACGGCATGCTCTTCATCCACGAGCGCGAGGAAATGCAGGCGTACTGGATGAAGAACACCAAGATCGCGCTGGACATCCTGTACTTCGACAGCGAGCGCAGGCTGGTCAGCCAGCAGCGCGACGTGCCGCCGTGCTCGGCCGGCGACATGTGCCCGCCCTACCCCAGCGCTGGCCCGGCGCGTTACGTGCTGGAGCTCAACGCCGGCCAGGCGGAGAAGCTGAAGCTGAAGGACGGCACGCCGCTGACCTTCGGCCCGGGCATCGAGTAGATCCACGCCATGCGTGGATGAGCACGGATCCGGGGCCGGATCCCTTTCGCGCGCGAAAGGGCTCTGACCGCGTTTCTTCAAGGCGCGGTTCTTTTCACGCCACACCGCTTGAAACCACCTGCGATTGCCTCCAGTCTGTGGCCATGCAGGACCGGATCACACTCCCCGACTGGGATGCACTGGCCGACGTCGATGACGAGGCGCTGCCACTGTTGCCGACCGCGTTGCTGATCGCGCGCGATGAATACCCCGACCTGCAGCCCGGTGTGTACGACGCACTCGTGCAGAGCCATGTCGACCACCTGCGCGCGGAAGTGGACACCATCGAGCGCTGGCCGCTGAAGATGGCCGCGGTCAACCGCCACCTGTTCGACGAACTGGGCTACAGCGGCGACCACCAGGAGTACTA
Source organism: Stenotrophomonas sp. STEN054 (assembly GCF_056854535.1). NCBI lineage: Bacteria > Pseudomonadati > Pseudomonadota > Gammaproteobacteria > Lysobacterales > Lysobacteraceae > Stenotrophomonas > Stenotrophomonas sp. STEN054. The sequence continues at coordinate 18,533 of NZ_JBXFWG010000014.1, forward strand.
CGACCCGCGCAACAGCTACCTCAACCAGGTGTTCGAGCGGCGGCTGGGCAACCCAATCTCGCTGGCCCTGGTGCAGATGGAAGTCGCCCGTCGCCTGGGCATTCCGCTGGACGGCGTGTCCTTCCCCGGCCACTTCCTGGTGCGCCTGCCGGTGGACGACGGCGTGCTGGTGATGGATCCGTTCAACGGCGGTCGCCCGCTGGACGTGGACGAGCTGCGCGAGCGCGCCAAGTCACACCTCGGCGGGCAGGCCCCGGACGACCAGGTGCTGGCCCAGATCCTCGACCCGGCGCCGACCCGCGCGATTCTCATCCGCATGCTGCGCAACCTGCACGGTGTGTATGCCGAAGCCAGCGAGTGGGACCGTGCCGCGCGCAGTGCCGACCGCCTGCTGAAGCTGGCCCCGGAACAGGACGATGCCCTGCGTGACCGAGGCCTGGCCTACCTGCAGCTGGACTACGTGGCCGGTGCCCGCCACGACCTGGGCCAGTACCTGCGCCGCAACCCCGAAGCCAGCGATGCGCAGTGGCTGCGCGAAAAGCTGATCGACCTCGGTGGGCCGATGCCGCGCTTGCATTGATTTAGCGGTGTGCGGACCAGCGGTCCGCACCTACCGGTAGCGCCGGGCAGTGCCCGGCGGCCCTCGCGCTCAATCGATCTCGACCATCTCGAAATCGTCCTTGGTCACCCCGCAGTCGGGGCAGGTCCAGGTCTCGGGAATGTCCTCCCAGCGCGTGCCCGGGGCGATGCCCTCTTCGGGCAAGCCGTCCGCTTCGCGGTAGACGAAGCCGCAGACCACGCACATCCAGGTACGCACGGTGGTGGGGGTGGCGTCGCTCATCGGATAATCAGGGCTGGATTCACGGGCCGCCATTGTCCCATCGCGGCCCACTCACCGGTAGCCATCAATGATTTCTGCTTCCCCGGCGCCCCGCGGCGTCTACCTGATCACCCCGGATGAACCCGATACCGCACGCCTGCTGGCGCGCACGGCGCCGCTGCTGGCCGCCGGTGCCACCTGGCTGCAGTACCGCAACAAGACCGCCAGCGACGCGCTGCGGCAGGAACAGGCCGCGGCCCTGCAGGCCCTGTGCGCGGCCCATGGCGTGCCGCTCATCATCAACGACGACCCGCAGCTGGCCAAGGCCGTGGGTGCGGCCGGCGTGCACCTGGGCGGCACCGACGGCGACATCGCCAGCGCGCGCGCCCTGCTCGGCCCGGACGCCATCATCGGCGCATCCTGCTACGACCAGCTGGCCAACGCCGAAAAGGCCGTGGCCGCCGGCGCCAGCTACGTGGCCTTCGGCGCCTTCTACCCCACCACCACCAAGGTCACCAGCAGCCGCGCCCACACCGACCTGCTGCGGCAAAGCGCCGCACTGGGCGTGCCGCGGGTGGCGATCGGCGGCCTGACGCCGGACAATGTCGGTCCCATCATCGATGCCGGCGCCGACCTGGTGGCCGTGGTCAGTGGCATCCATGCCGCGCAGGACCCGGTCGCGACCCAGCGCGCCTTCCTCGCCCAGTTCGCGTAACACCCAGGAAAGCCCCATGAACCACGACCAGTCCCACGCCCTGTTCTCCCGCGCCCAGCAGCTGCTGCCGGGTGGCGTCAATTCGCCGGTGCGCGCGTTCAAGTCCGTCGGCGGCGAGCCGTTCTTCGTCGAGCGCGCCGATGGCGCCTACCTGTACGACGTCGACGGCAACCGCTACATCGACTACGTCGGTTCCTGGGGCCCGATGATCGTCGGCCACAACCACCCGGCCGTGCGCCAGGCGGTGAAGAAGGCCATCGACAACGGCCTGTCCTTCGGTGCGCCCTGTGCGGCCGAAGTGACCATGGCCGAGACCATCACCCGCCTGGTGCCGTCCTGCGAGATGGTGCGCATGGTCAACTCGGGCACCGAGGCCACGCTGTCGGCCATACGCCTGGCCCGTGGCGCCACCGGCCGCAACCGCATCGTCAAGTTCGAGGGCTGCTACCACGGCCACGGCGATTCGTTCCTGGTCAAGGCCGGCAGCGGCATGCTGACCCTGGGCGTGCCGACCTCGCCGGGCGTGCCGGCCGGCCTGAGCGAACTGACCCTGACCCTGCCCTACAACGACTTCGACGCCGCCACCGCGCTGTTCGAAGCGCAGGGCAGCAACATCGCCGGCCTGATCATCGAACCGGTGGTGGGCAACGCCAACTGCATCCCGCCGCGCGACGGCTACCTGCAGCACCTGCGCGCGCTGTGCACGCAGTACGGCGCACTGCTGATCTTCGATGAAGTGATGACCGGCTTCCGCGTGGCCCTGGGCGGCGCGCAGGCACACTACGGCATCACCCCGGACCTGAGCACCTTCGGCAAGATCATCGGCGGCGGCATGCCGGTGGGTGCCTACGGTGGCCGCCGCGAGCTGATGCAGCAGATCGCCCCGGCCGGCCCGATCTACCAGGCCGGCACGCTGAGCGGCAACCCGGTGGCGATGGCTGCTGGTCTGGCGATGCTGGAACTGGTCTCGCAGCCGGGCTTCCACGACGAGCTCGCCGCGCGCACCGCGCGCCTGTGCGAAGGCCTGGAAGCGGCCGCCGCCGAAGCTGGCGTGGCCGTGACCACCACCCGCGTGGGTGCGATGTTCGGCCTGTTCTTCACCAGCGAAAAGGTGGAGACCTATGCGCAGGCCACCGCCTGCGACATTCCCGCGTTCAACCGCTTCTTCCACGCGATGCTGGACCAGGGCGTGTTCCTCGCACCGTCGGCCTACGAGGCCGGTTTCATGTCCAGCGCGCACGACGATGCCGTGATCGAAGCCACCCTGGCCGCCGCCCGCGTGGCGTTCATGGCTGCCAAGGGGTAAGCAGCCTCCGGTGGGTGCCAACCCTGGTTGGCACCGCCTTTCACCGTATCCACGCATGGCGTGGATCTACCACGCATTGCCGGGGCACAGTAGAGCCACGCCATGCGTGGCTGCGATCAACCGAAGACGAAGCTGCCCTTCATCATCGCGAAGTGGCCGGGGAACGAGCAGAAGAAGGTGTAATCGCCGCCCTTCTGCAGGCCCTTGGTCGAGAAACGCACGCGCGCGGTGTCGCCGCCGCCGATCACCTTGGTGTGCGCGAGCACGCGCTTGTCGGCCTTGGGCAGGTAGCTGTCGGCCAGGGTCATGCGCATGCCGGCCATCGCCACCGGCTGGTAGTCGGCCGTGCGGGTCAGCACCCAGTTGTGGCCCATCGCCGTGGCCGCCAGCTTGCCGGTGTGGCGCAGGGTCAGGTCCACTTCGCTGCAGTCGGCAGCCACCTTGATCTGGCGCGTGCTGAAGCTCATCTGGTCGGTGCTGTCGATGCTCACCGCACACACGCGTGCCATTGCCGACGGCGCCAGCATCAGCGCACCCAGTCCCACTGCCACCATCCAAGCCTTCATCGTTGCGTCTCCTGCGGGTTCACCGACCATTCTAGGCAGGGCCATGCGTTACCGGCTGCGACCGTCTGTCGCACGCGCACGGCAGGGTGTTCGCGCTTCCACGGCGATGGCATGCTCAGGCCATGCGGATCGACCTGTTGCTGCTCGATGTGGATGGCGTGCTGGTGCAGTACCAGCGCGCGCAGCGCGTGCTGCATCTGGCGCAGGCGCTGGATGTGAGCGCCGATGCCGTGCAGGCGGCGCTGTATGACAGTGGGCTGGAAGCGGCACACGACAGCGGCGCGCTGGATGGAACGACCTATCTGGCACGTCTTGGCGGACTGCTGGGCCGCAGCGTGGATACGCAGACCTGGACCGCCGCACGCCAGGCCGCCAGCCATCCGCAGGACGCGGTGCTGCAGCGCCTTGCGCAGCTGCAGGTGCCGCTGGCGGTGCTGACCAACAACGGCGCGCTGATGGTGCAGGCGCTGCCGCAGCTGCTGCCGGGCCTGTTTCCTGCGCTGCACGGGCGGGTGTTCTGCAGTGCCGATTTCGGCCTGCGCAAGCCGCAGCCGGCGGTGTTCCAGCGTGTGCTCGATGTGCTGCAGGTGGCACCTGCGCACACCCTGTTCGTCGATGACCTGTTCGCCAATGTGCGCGGTGCACGCGCCGCCGGCCTGCACGCGGAAACCGTGCGCGACGGGCGGGGCTTGGGGAAGGTGTTGAAGCGCTACGCGATCCTGTAGAGCCGAGCCCATGCTCGGCTTGCGTGCAGCAGCCGAGCATGGGCTCGGCTCTGCGGGGGTTCGGCAGCAGCGGGATCAGCGCGCGGCGACGAACGCGGCCACTGCCGCGCGCAGGCGCTTGAGGCCTTCGGCCACTTCTTCGTCGGTGATGTTCAACGACGGCACGAAGCGCAGCACGTCCGGGCCGGCCTGCAGGGTCAGCAGGCCCTGGTCGGCGGCGTGGTCGAGGATGGCACCGGCCTGGCCGGCGAAGGCCGGGCTCAGCACCGCGCCCAGCATCAGGCCGCGGCCACGCACGCCACTGAACACGCCGAATTCCTCGCTGATGCGGTCAAAGCCATCGCGCAGCGCCTTCGACTGGCGGCTGACGTTGGCGGCGATCTCCGGCGAGGCCAGCTTGCGCAGGGCCACGCGGGCGACGGCCGCGGCCAGCGGGTTGCCACCGAAGGTGGTGCCGTGGGCGCCGAACTGCATGGTTTCGGCCACCTTCGGGCCGGCCAGCATCGCGCCGATCGGGAAGCCGCCACCGAGGGCCTTGGCCAGGGTCACCATGTCCGGCACCACGTCATCCTGCCAGTGCGCGAACAGGGTACCGGTGCGGCCCATGCCGGCCTGGATCTCGTCCAGTACCAGCAGGGCATCGTGCTGGTCGCACAGCTCGCGCACGCGCTTGAGGAAACCGGACTTGGCCGGCATCACGCCGCCCTCGCCCTGCACCGGCTCCAGCATGACCGCAGCAACGTCGCCGGCGGCCATCGCGGTTTCCAGCTGCACCTCATCGTTGAAGTCGATGTAGCGGAAGCCACCGGGCAGCGGCTCGTAGCCTTCCTGGTATTTCGGCTGGGCGGTGGCGGTGACCGCGCCCATGGTGCGACCGTGGAAGCTGCCGCGGAAGGTGATGATGACGCGCTTGTCGGCCGGGCGCCCCTTGCTGGAGGCCCACTTGCGGACCATCTTGATCGCCACTTCGTTGGCTTCGGCGCCGGAATTGCACAGGAACACGCGCTCGGCGAAGCGGCTGGCCTTCACCAGTTCCTCGGCCAGGTGCAGCGGCGGCGCGCTGTAGAAGACGTTGCTGGTGTGCCACAGCTTGCCCGCCTGCTCGACCAGCGCAGCCACCAGGTCCGGATCGTTATGGCCCAGGCCGCACACGGCGATGCCGGCGGCCAGGTCGATGAACTCGCGGCCCTGGCTGTCCCACACGCGGGCGCCCTGGCCTCGCTCCAACACCACCTGGCGGGGCTTGTACACCGGCAGGTAGTAGTGCGACAGGGAGATCAACGGGTCGGTAGCGGCGGTCATGGCGGTGAGATGGTTTCGGGAATGCCCATTCTCGCCCCCCTAGCCCTGCGGCACAATGTGCGGATGCGCCCGTTCTCCGCCCCCCAGCTGAACCCCGCCACCGCGTCCGGCTGGCGCCGGACCTGGTTCGACATCATCTACCGCCACGACACCCGGCCGTCGCGCAATTTCGACCTGATCCTGGTGGTGGCGATCATCGCCAGCATCGGGGTGGTGATGATCGACAGCGTCCAGCACCTGCACGTAGCGTGGTCGGACGGGCTGTACGTCATCGAGTGGGGCTTCACCGCCCTGTTCACGATCGAGTACCTGCTGCGCCTGGCGGTGGTGAAGAGGCCGCTGCGCTACGCGGTCAGCATCTGGGGCATCATCGACCTGCTGTCGATCCTGCCTGCCTACCTGTCGCTGTTCATCCCCGGCGCGCAGAGCCTGCTGGTGGTGCGCGCGCTGCGCATCCTGCGGGTGTTCCGCATCCTCAAGCTGACCCGCTATATCGAGGAAAGCGGCATCCTGCTGCAGTCGCTGTGGCGCAGCCGGCGCAAGATCCTGCTGTTCCTGTTCACGGTCATTACCATCACGATCATCGCCGGCACCCTGATGTACATCATCGAGGGCCCCGCGCATGGGTTCAGCAACATCCCGGCCAGCATGTACTGGGCGGTGGTGACCATGGCCACGGTCGGCTTCGGCGACATCGTGCCGCAGACCGTGCTCGGCCGCTTCGTTACTTCGGTTCTGATCCTGATCGGCTACAGCATCATCGCCGTGCCCACCGGCATCTACACCGCCGAACTGGCCAACACCATGCGCGACGCCGATCTGGCCGCGCGCCGGGATGCACGTGGCTGCCCGCAGTGCGGGCTGGAAGGCCACGAGCCCGACGCGCGCCATTGCCGCCGGTGCGGCAGTGCCCTGCCGGATGCGTTCAACAACTGAACACGGCCGCCGGGCATGGCCCGGCGCTACCGGATGGCGATGCTGCCATCAATGCATGCGGTTGCTGGTGGTCACCAGGTCGTTGTACGCGTCCAGGATGTCCGACTGCGCGCCTTCCGGGGCCGAGGTGAGCCAGCTGCCCGAAGCCTTACGCTCGGCGGCCAGCCCTTCGGCGCTGATCGGCTTGCCCTGCTCGATGCGTTCGATGCCACGGCCGGCCTTGCGGATCAGCATGTCAGCCGAGCGCTGCACATGGCCCCACATCGGGTCGTCCTTGCCGATGCCGGCGGCCTGCATTTCCTTCACCAGCGCCTCGTAATCCGACAGCCGCGTGCGCAGCGCGGCGACGTCCGGCTTTTCGTCCTGGAAGGCCACCGCAAGCTGCTTGCCGTCCCCCACCAGGCGCAGGTGGTAATACGCCGGCGAACGGCCCTCGCTCGCTTCAATCTGCTTCAGCTGCGCCGCACGGCGGTCTTCCTCGTTCTTTTCCAGCGCCACGTCCAGTGCGTCGCTGGCCTTGAAGAAGGCCGCATAGGCCTGCATCAGCGGTGCGTGCTGGCTGCGCATGCCTTCGCCACCATCACGGCGGAACTCCTCGCGGCTGAAGTAGCCATCGGCCTGCTCGATCTTCGCGTACAGGGCCTGGAAGGCCTGCTGGTAGTCACGCACCGGCGCGTCCATCGGCATCGCCGGCGTCATCGCCAGCGCGTCGGTCAGCGGCTGGCCGCAATACTCCACGCGGTGCGACAACACCTTGCCGGGCGAACGCGGCTGCGCCTCCTTGCCGGTCGGGCCGGCCTCGACATCCTTGATCCAGCCGGTATAGGTCTCGAAGCCTTCGTGGATGGGCTGCTCGACGCCGTTGTAGCACTCGATATAGGCGTTGACCTTGGCCAGGCTGGGATCGGCCAGCGCCAGACCGGGCGACTTGTTGCAACCGGCCAGGCCGGCCACGGCGCCCAGCAGCAACACCGGCAGTACACGTACAGAAGCGTTCACTTCAGTTCCTCGCATGCAGAAAACGGGGGGACCTTACTGGCGGTTGCTCTGGAAGACCAGCGCGTTGTATTCCTGCATCAGCTTGCCCGGAGAGCCCTGCGGCGCCATCGACGGCGAATCGAGCATGCCGCGCTCGAACCTGCTGTAGGCCCTTTTTTCGCTGACACGCTGCAGTCGTTCCTTGCCCTGGCGGCGGAAGTTCTCCGCCTCGCGCTCGAAGCCTTCCCAATCGGATTTACCGGGCTCCTGATCTGCCACCCTGGCATGCGCTTCGTCCGAAATGCGGTTGAATGCGTCAAGACGCTCCTGCGCCTTGGCCGTATCGAACGCATCCTGCGTCATCAGTTCCACGATGGCCTTGGCTTCCAGCATCATCGCCAGGCGGTAGTACTCGCGGGTGCGGCCCTCGGCCTGCTCCAGCACCTTCAGCTGCTCACGCTGCGCGGCATCATTCTGGCGTTCGAGTTCAGCGCTGAACTGCTCGCTCGCGGCCACAAACTGCTTGAACGCGGCCATCAGCGGGCCGTGCAGCTGCTTGCCCTTGGCAAACTGGTCGTCTTCGTAATCCTGCCGATCATAGTAATCGTGGGCGTCCTTGCTGACCGGCGCCAGCGCCTTCAGCGCCTGCTGGTAGCGGCCGGCAGCATCATCGAGCTCGGCCAGTGCAGGCTTGGCCGCGATCGCTTCAGTCACCGGCGCACCGCACTGCTTCATGTCGTAATCGCTGATCTCGAAAGGCCCGTAGATGCTCGATTCGCGGCCGGTCGGCCCTGCGTCGACATCCTGGATCCATCGCGTATAGGACTGGATGCTGTCATGCGTTTTTGAATCAAGTGCGTTGAAACAGCTGATGTAGGCGTTGAGCTTGGCGGTGAGCTGCTGCTGTGCGTCCACGGCGGCCGTCGCAGCGCGCTGCTCGGCCGAGCCCGTCGTGGCCGGGTCGCCCGCAGGTGTGTTGCCGCAGGCAGACAGGGCAAGCGCGAGCGCAGCCGCCAGCGCGGTGGAAGAAAAAATACGGGGCATTCGGGCCATCCTTGAAAACGATTACAGCCGCGTATTCTAGCCGAGCCCGCCGTGATGGCCGGCTCAATCCCGTTGCGCTTCCTCCCTCAATCAGTCCAGGAACAGATCCGGCAGCAACGGTCGCGACGCGTCAACGGCATACCCGGACAGATCGATCACCCCGGCTTCCCCCAGCACCTCGTCATCAATCAGGAAGCGGCCGTGGAAACCGGCGGCCTCGCGCACCAGCACCGCATGCGCGGCATCGGCCATGATCTGCGGCGTGCGGCAGCCCGCCGCATCCACACCGGGAATCATGTTGATCGCATCGGTGGCGATGACGGTGCGCGGCCACAGTGCATTGACCGCCACGCCCTGCGGGCCGAACTCCGCAGCCAGGCCGAGGGTGACGAAGCTCATGCCCATCTTGGCCAGCGTGTAGCCGGTGTGCGGGCCCCACCATTTCGGTTCCAGGCTGGGCGGCGGGGCCAGGGTCAGGATGTGCGGATTGGGCGCCTGCAGCAGGTACGGCAGGCAGGCCTGCGCGCACAGGAAACTGCCGCGCGAATTGACCTGCTGCATCAGGTCGAACCGCTTCATCGGCGTATCCAGCGCGCCGCGCAGCCAGATCGCACTGGCATTGTTGATGAGGATGTCGATGCCGCCAAAGGTATCGACCGTGGCGGCCACGGCCGCCTTCACCTGGACCTCTTCGCGGATGTCGCACTTCAGGGCAAGGCCCTGGCCGCCGGCCGCGGTCACGGCTTCGGCGGCGCTGTGGATGGTGCCCGGCAGCTTCGGGTTGGGCACCGACGACTTTGCGGCGATGGCCACGTTGGCGCCGTCGCGCGCCGCGCGCAGTGCGATGGCCAGGCCGATGCCACGCGAGGCACCGGTGATGAAAAGGGTTTTGCCCTGCAGACTGCCCACGTTCCACACTCCAGCGCATGCCATGAGCCGCTAGTATGCCGCGCCGACGTGGAATTCACCGCGCGTTGACGATACTGGCGCCCCGGTCACCCGCACGAGGTATACGCCATGCGCCGTTCCCGCCTGCTGCTGCCTACCCTGGGCCTGGCCCTGCTCACCGCCTGCCAGGGCCGTTCGCCGGAACCCGGCACCGAAGCCACCACAAGCGATGCGCCCGCCGCCGCCAAGGCCGCCGACGGTTCACTGCGCTGGAGCGAGTCGGTGGTGTGGGATGGCGACCTCAACGCCTGCCGCCAGGGCGAGAACAGCGCAACGCGCGAATGCCTGGCCGAAACGATGAAGTCCGCCGGCGCCAGCGCCGATGCCGTGGCCGCTGCCGAGCAGCTGTCCACCGGCGGCGAGTTGGCCTACGTGACGGCCTGGCATGAACACGACGGTCTGGGCGTGGCCACGGTGGAGTATCCGTTCCGCGCCAACACCAACGAGGGCACGCGCCTGGTGGATGCCGGCGGCAAGCGCATCGATGTCGACGCGGTACAGCTGGACGACACCCTGCGCGCCGACCCGGGCGTACAGGCCGTGCTGGCCGCGCATCCGCAGGCCACGCCGTTCGCGCCCGCACAGGCGGCCGGTACTGCGCCGCTCGATGGCGGTGGCATCCGCCTGCTGTACCGCACGCCGCTGCGCGACTGCCATGCCTGCCCGGATGTCGGCCAGCTGCAGATCGGCTATGACTTCGATGGCAAGCGCAACTTCATCGGCCAGCAGGTGGTGCCGGCGGCGCCGTAGTGCGTTGCGCATCGTGATGCCGTCGCAGCCGGGCCATGCCAAGCGAGATCGAGCGAAGCATGCATATCGGTCTTTCCCTGGCCAAAAAGCCAAACGACGACCACAGCGGCAGTGCCTCGCACTTCGCAGCAAAGAGAATCAAAGGGATCGTCGGTAGAATGATTCAGTCGTCAGCCGACTCTCAATTACCGATCTAACATAGGTGGCCCGCGCCTTGCGGGACTGCGAGTACTCGGTATAAATCTTCATTGCCTCGGACCTCATCTCGGCACCACCGGTGGCCGTGAATACGAAGAACGAAGGCTCAAGGTAACCGAGATTCTCTTGCATAAACCGCTTGCACTCACCAAGCGGAAAATCTATGGCGTAATCCGCCCAATCGATGTAGCGCCTCCAGAAAGCAGAACCCCCCCATTTATCGCGCTTCCCATCAACGAAAATCTTTAACTCCGAAAGCATGTCGGCGCATGCATCTACAGTTTTGTCGTCTAAATCCAAAGAAGCGACGCGACCGGGATCAATCGCCTGCCAACAAAAAACCATAAAGTCCGCAACAAAGCCATCTTCGCAGTCCTCGAAGAAATTGCTCTTGTACCAGGCAATAGCTTTCGCTACATCAGCCAGCTCATCAAAATCAATCATCATCTCACCTTTCCGGCGGCATTAACGCCTTCGTTTACTATCTCACCGTTCCGCACATGAACCCAAACCTGCGCCCCTCCTCGCATCGTCTGAGTGTACGTACTGACGCCGGCCGAAGCTGCATCTCGCGTCATCAGTCGCGCGGCAACAGCATCCACCCTTAGATTCGCTGGGTTTGAGCTAACACGCTGGAAAAGGCCAATGAACCTCATCTGCGAGGAAAGCGTACTGGGATTCACATGACCCGCAGCATTTCTAAATACGTGTTCTGCCCGTACCGCAAAATTGAATCTAGCAAGCATTGGAATTGCAACAGGAGCAGAAGCCAGCATCCCGCCGCCACGCGAGTACATTGCTGGTATCGCGACATCATGAAAGAGGGCACCGACATCAAATATGTTTCCATTCTTTGTCAAATCCCCCGACAAGCCAAGACGCGATTTTATCTCCTGCCAGCTGGAATTTGAGTCCCCACCAGCTGCCACGCTCGGAGATGAACCCGAGGATGGCGCCTTGGGAATTGGCGATTCAGATGATGTCGGCCCAGTGGCCGTGGTATTCCCACCTGTACTCTTACAACTACCGTCACTATTCGTGATTCTGGACCCAGTACAGCGACCATCTGGATCAAAGAAAGTATAGGGATTCAGCGCGGAGTACATGTATCGATTAAACAGCGCCCCGCTGTCCGAGCCCACGTCGACCGGATCTTTCGATAGGAATGTCCCGACCAACGGATCATAGTACCGCTGCTGCATATACGTCAGACCCGTCGCCGAGTCCGACACATGGCCTGTGAAACCCGGCCGATCGCCGTTCGTATCACCAACGACCGCACCATAGGGCTCGTAGATGGTTCGTTCGCCTGCGCAGTAGATGCGGCACGATCAGCCGATGCACCGGCGCCACCGGCAGCATGTAGACCCGGCCAAACGCGTTGTGGGTATGCACCACGGTGACCACTTCGAGCACGTCGCCCTGCCACTGCAGCGCAAGCTGTACGCGCAGGTGGCGGTCATTGTCTTCCAGCACGATGGCATCCTCATCCAGCGACTGCAGGGTGAAGATGCCCAGACGCTGGCCCGGTCGCGGCGCGGCGGCCTGCTGCACGGCGCGCAACGAGCCCAGGTCCTTCATGCCGAGCAGGCGCATACCGCGGTTGCGCAGCGCCATCAGGCCATCGAACCAGCCGGGGATGGTCGCAGCCATGTCCCGGTAGGCCTGCAGGGCGCTGCGGCCGTTGCGACGGGTGCGGGCCTGGCAGGCGTGCACGAAACCGGCACCGGGCAGCTGCGCGCGCAGCACGCTGGCCGCACTCGGCGGCGCGGTCACCACCTGCGATGGACTCACGGCTTCGGCCCCTGCCCTTCGTTGTCTTCCCAATGCAGGATGCGGCGGGTAACGAAACGGTAGACCGGCTTACCGGTGGCGAACCACAGCTCGCGTACCCACGAGGTGCGCTTGAGCACGCGCTTCTCCACCGGGGTGAGCGACTCGCGGCAGTACATGCGCTTGTGCTTGAGCAGGTGGCGCAGGTCTTCGCGGGCCAGCAGGCGCATCCAGCGCGAGCGCGGGTTGCCGATCACCGCCAGCTGGAAGTCGATCAGCGCCGGGCGGCCGTCCTCGGTCACCAGCCAGTTGGCTTCCTTGGCCAGGTCGTTATGGGCCACGCCGCGCCGGTGCAGCTGCTGCAGCAGTCGCCGCGCGGCACGGAACCAGGCCAGGTCGCCACGCGGCGGGCGCTGGTACATGGCATCGCCGGCCATGAAGCTGCGGTCGAGGTGGCGGCCATCCCAGTCCAGCAGCTGCGGCACGTCGGCCATGCCGTGGATATGCCGCAGCGCGCGTGCTTCGCGGCGTGCCAGCCACCACGCCGGCACGCGCAGCCACAGCGGCGTTGCGCCCAGGTCGCGGCGTACGAAGGGGCCATGCGGCCCCTGCACGAGCAGGATGCGGCCGAAGCTGTCGGCCTTCAGGGCATGCGTTGGAGCGTCGGTCGAGTGCGGCATGCGCCCATTCTAGGCGATGGCGCTGGTTGCAAACGGTCACCAAGCCGCTGGGAACCAGTCACCTTCACGCCTCTATAATCGGGCAATGGACTCTTCATGGATCGACGCCACCCTCGCGTGGATTGCCGCCCATCCCGTACTCGCGGGCGCGGTTATTTTTCTGATCGCCTTCTGCGATGCGGTCATCATTCTCGGCGCCATCGTGCCGGCGCTGCCCCTGCTGTTCGCGGTGGGCGTGTTCATCGGCCTGGGGCAGATCTCCGGGCCGTATGCCGTGGCCGCGGCGGCGCTGGGTGCGTTTGCCGGTGATGGCATCAGTTACTGGATCGGCCGCCGCTGGGGCGACCGCCTGCGCGGGTTCTGGCCGTTCAGCCGCTACCCGCAGCTGCTGGACCGCGGCGAGAATCTATTCCGCCGCAATGCCTTCAAGAGCATCCTGATCGCGCGCTATGTCGGCGCCATCCGGCCGTTCGTGCCGGCCATCGCCGGCATGCTGAAGATGCCGGCCAGTCGCTACGTGCAGGCCAGCGGCATCGCCAGCCTGTCGTGGGCGGTGCTGTTCCTGGCCCCGGGCTGGATCCTCGGCGAGGCCTATGACGCCGTCGCCGCGGTCGCCGGGCGCCTGGTAGTGGTGGTCGGCCTGCTGGTGGTCATCCTCGGCCTGGTCTGGGCCATCGTGCTGTACGGCTACCGCTGGTCGGCCGCGCGCATGGACCACTGGCTGGCGCGCCTGCTGGACTGGTCCAACCGCCACCCCACGCTGGGCCGCTACACGGTGGGCGTGCTCGACCCGAAGCGCCGTGAATCGGTGCCGCTGGCGATGCTGGCGCTGATGCTGCTGTTGCTGGGCTGGGGCTGGTTCGCGCTGCTGACCGTGGTCGTCGCCCATGGCGAACCGCTGGCCATCGACCTGCTGGTGCACCAGGCCATGCTGGCCCTGCGCAACCCGCTGGCCGACTACCCGATGGCCGCACTGGCCTCGCTGGGTGCGTGGCAGGTGCTGATGCCGGCCACCGCCGCGGCCATGGGCTACCTGGTCTGGCGCCGGCGCTGGATGGCGGCCGCGCACTGGCTGGCCGCACTGGCCTTCGGCCTGGCCCTGACCAAGCTGCTGGGCGCCACCGTGGACGTGGTGCGTCCGGTCGATGCCAGCAGTGGCTTCGGCTTTCCTTCGGTGTCGGTGACCATGGCCACCATCACCTTCGGCTTCTTCGCGGTGCTGATCGCCCGCGAGATGCCCGGCCGCACCCGCGTCTGGCCATACCTGGTGTCGGGCATCGTGGTCAGCCTGATCGGCTTCTCGCGCCTGTACCTGGGCGCGCACTGGCTGAGCGACGTCATCGGCGGCATGTTGTTCGGCACGTTCTGGCTGCTGGTGCTGGGCATCGCCTACCGCCGCCGCTTCAACCGCTCGTTCTGGGTGAAGCCGGTGGCGTGGCTGTTCTACGGCGTCTTCGCGGTGGCGGCGATGTGGTACGCGCCGCGCAACATTCCAGTGAAGCTGGAACGCTTCGAACCGACCCTGCCGGCACCGGTGGCGATGGACATGCAGGCCTGGTGGCAGCACGACTGGGCCAAGCTGCCGGCGCGCCGCAACGAGTTCGACGATGACCAGCGCTGGCCGCTGGACGTGCAGGTGGCCGGCCCGCTGGCACCGCTGCAGGCGCAGCTGGAAGCGCGTGGCTGGACCGTGCAGGCGCAGGCCGGCTGGGAAGAAGCCCTGCTGATGCTGGACAAGAACACCGGCGCCGACGAGCTGCCGGTGCTGCCGGCCACGCTGGAAACGCGCGTGGAAGCCCTGCTGATGGTACGCCAGGGGGCAAAGCCGGAGGAGCGCTACGTGCTGCGCCTGTGGCCGGCACCGGGCCAGCTGCAGCCGGGCGACGTGCCGCTGTGGCTGGGCAGTGCGCAGACCCTGCGCTACGAGCGCCACTTCGAGTGGATCGGCATGTGGCACCCGGTGCGCGGCATCGACCCCGCGTTCAATGCGGTGAAGGACGCCGTGCAGGGCATGCCGCAGCGCGAGGATGTGCACGCCGAAACCGGGTTGCCGGTGCTGCGGTTGAAGACGCAGCCGTGATGGATGCGCCGGGCATGGCCCGGCGCTACCGGAACGTCTGGAGCCGAGCCTGTGCTCGGCTGATCTTCGCGCGATCCGGCAAGCCGAGCATGGGCTCGGCTCTACAGTAGCTCCACGCCATGCGTGGATGGCCGTTCCCGTAGATCCACGCCATGCGTGGATGGCCGTTCCCGTAGATCCACGCCACGCGTGGATGGCCGTTCCCGTAGATCCACGCCATGCGTGGATGGCCGTTCCCGTAGATCCACGCCATGCGTGGATGGCCGTTCCCGTAGATCCACGCCATGCGTGGATGGCCGCTTACGGCATCCACCCCAGCAACTGCTGCAAGCGCTGGTGGGGGTCGTCCATCTGCAGCAGCTGCAACCGCTGCTGTTCGCCCAGCGGCAGCAGTTCGGCCAGCCGCCAGCCGACCCAGCTGGCCTGGTCCAGCAACGCCGGGTTGGCCGGCGCATAGGCTTCGCCGGCCTGCTCGATGATGTGCTCCAGCACCGTGGCCAGCAGCGCATGCTGCGGCTTCAGCTCGTCATCGGAGTCTTCTTCGCACCAGCGCACATCGGCCACGACCAGGCCGTTGTCGCGCACGCGGGTACGCTCGACATGGAAGCGGCGGGTGCCGCGCAGGCGCAGCTGCAGCACGCCATCGGCGCCGACATCGAAATCCTCGATGCGGACCTGCACGCCGTAGGCCGCCGGCGTGGCCGGCTCCCCCACTTCCTGCCCTTCCAGGATCAGGCAGACACCGAAGCCCTCGCCGCTGCGGCCGGTGTCGCGCACCAGGTCCAGGTAGCGGCGCTCGAACACGCGCAGGCCAACCGCCGCGCCGGGCACCAGCGTGGTGTGCAGCGGAAACAGCGGCAGCGAAACGTCGGTACTCATCGGCCCTGCAGGGCGGCCAGGAAGCGGCGCGGCGCGCCGTCGAAGCCACCATTGGACATGAACACCACGTGGTCACCGCTGCGTACGCTGGACTGCAGCTGTGCCAGCAGCGCGTCGGTATCAGGCACGGCATGGGCCTGGCCACGCACGGCGGCGATCACCGAAGCGGCATCCCAGGCCAGTTCCGGGCGGTGCAGGAAAACGACTTCGTCGGCCAGCGCCAGCGACGGGGCCAGCGCCTGGGCGTGTGCCCCCAGCCGCATCGAGTTGCTGCGCGGTTCCATCGCCACCACGATGCGCGCGTCGCCGACCTTGGCGCGCAGGCCGTCCAGCGTGGTCGCGATCGCGGTGGGGTGGTGGGCGAAATCATCGTAGACGGTGATGCCGTCATGGCTGCCGATCACTTCCATGCGGCGCTTGACGCTGCGGAAGCGGGCCAGCGCCGGGATCACCTCGGCCGGGGCCACGCCCACCGCATGCACGGCGGCCAGTGCGGCCAGGCCGTTGAGTACGTTGTGGCGACCCAGCAGCGACCAGTGCACGTCACCCAGCGCCTGCCCGCGGTGATGCACGCGGAAGGCGCTGCCATCGGCGGCCAGCAGCTCGGCATGCCATTCCAGCGATGGGTCGAAACCGAAGCGCTCGACCGGGGTCCAGCAACCCATCTGCAGCACCTTGGCCAGGTGCGCGTCCTCGCCATTGACGATCAGGCGGCCGCGCGCGGGCACCGTGCGTACCAGGTGGTGGAACTGGCGCTCGATGGCCTCCACGTCCGGGAAGATGTCGGCGTGGTCGTATTCGAGGTTGTTGAGGATGGCCACCAGCGGCCGGTAGTGCACGAACTTGCTGCGCTTGTCGAAGAAGGCGGTGTCATACTCATCGGCCTCGACCACGAACTCGCGGCCCTGGCCCAGGCGGGCGGAGACGCCGAAATCCTCGGCCACGCCACCGATCAGGAAGCCCGGCGAACGCCCGGCGCTTTCCAGCAGCCAGGTCAGGATGGTGGTGGTGGTGGTCTTGCCATGGGTGCCGGCCACGGCCAGGGTGTCACGGCCCGGCAGCACCTGCTCGGACAGCCACTGGGCACCGGAGATGTAGCGCTGGCCGGCATCGAGCACGGCTTCCACGGCCGGGTTGCCGCGCGACAGGGCGTTGCCGATCACCACCTCGGCGGTGCCCGGCGGCACGCTGTCGGCACGGTAGCCCTGGTCCAGGACGATGCCCAGCTGCTCGAGCTGGGTGGACATCGGCGGATAGATGGCCTGGTCGCTGCCACTGACCGTATGGCCCAGTTCCCGCGCCAGGGCGGCCACGCCACCCATGAAGGTGCCGGCGATTGCAAGGATATGTACGCTGCTCATGACCGGGGATTGTCACCGATCACGGCTGTATAGGGCCATTGTCGGCCGCGGGGTCAGACAACTCCTACACCGCTTATGAGAAAAGTCCATTCGTCTGTCAGGGAATTCCTGATGGCGCAGGTATGTGAACCCGTACACAATTCAGGAAGCCAGCCGTAGTACCCGAACCGGTCCTACTCCCCAAGAGGCCATCCCCAAGGGAGCTCATGCTGCGGAGCCCTGAGCAAGCTCATCGCTGGCACCTATGAAACGAAACAGGCCTGGTCCGCAAGGATCAGGCCTGTTTCGTTGTCGCTGCACGGAGGCGGGCGCAGGGCCGGCCGACCGCCATCAGCCCTTGATCGCGGCCAGGATGCGGGCTTCGATCTCGTCCAGGTCACCGACACCATCGACGCGGGCCAGGGTGCCACGGCCGGCGTAGAAGTCGACCACCGGGGCGGTCTGGTCGTTGTAGACCTGCAGGCGCTGGCGCACCGCTTCCGGGTTGTCGTCGGCACGGCCCTGCTCCTGGGCGCGGCCGGCGATGCGCTCGACCAGCAGCTCGGTGGCCACGTCCAGCTGCACCACGGCGTCCAGCGGCTGGCCGATCTTGGCCAACAGGCCGTCCATCGCATTGGCCTGGGCCACATTGCGCGGGTAGCCGTCCAGGATGAAGCCCTTGGCGACATCGGCCTGGGTCAGGCGCGACTCCAGCATGCCCAGCAGGATGTCATCGGACACCAGGTTGCCGGCATCCATCACCGCCTTGGCCTGCTTGCCCAGCTCCGAGCCCGCGGCGATTTCCGCACGCAGCATGTCACCGGTCGAAATATGGGCGATGCCCAGCTTTTCCTTCAGGCGCGTCGCCTGCGTCCCCTTGCCCGAACCGGGCGGTCCCAACAGAACCAATCGCATTGACCTGACTCCAACGTGTTGAAAACAAAGAAAGTTCGCGCCCCGGACGGACCGGTATCGCTGCACCGCAATAGCGCCACTTTAGCGCATCCGGGTAATGTCTCTGCAATGTCCCCCTCAGCGAGCAGGTAGAAGCATGCGCAACGGCACCCTCCTCTACGCCCAGTCCGGCGGCGTCACGGCGGTCATCAACGCCACCGCGGCGGCGGTCATCGAGCAGGCCCGGGCCAAGGGCATCAAGGTCCTGGCCGCCCGCAACGGCATCCTCGGCGCCCTGCGCGAGGAGCTGATCGACACCAGCAAGGAGAGTGCCGCCGCCATCCGCGCCCTCGCCCACACCCCGGGCGGCGCTTTCGGGTCGTGCCGGGTCAAGCTGAAATCGCTGGAGGCCGACCGGGCCCGTTACGACCGCCTGCTGGAGGTGCTGCGCGCCCACGACGTGCGCTGGTTCCTCTACAACGGCGGCAACGACTCGGCCGATACTGCGCTGAAGGTCTCGCTGCTGGCCAAGGCGTCCGGCTACGACCTGACCTGCATCGGCGTGCCCAAGACCATCGACAACGACCTGGCCGTGACCGACACCTGCCCGGGCTTCGGCTCGGCGGCCAAGTACACCGCGGTTTCGTTGCGCGAGGCCGCGCTGGACGTGGCGGCGATGGCCGAGACCTCCACCCGCGTCTTCATCTACGAGGCGATGGGCCGCCACGCCGGCTGGCTGGCAGCTGCCGCGGGCCTGGCCGGCAACGGCGAAGACGAAGCTCCGCACATCATCCTGCTGCCCGAGCGTGCCTATGACGAGGCGACCTTCCTGGCCAAGGTCAAGGCCGTGGTCGAGCGCGTCGGCTACTGCGTGGTCGTGGCCTCCGAGGGCATCGCCACCGCCGATGGCCGCTTCGTCGCCGATGCCGGTGGTGGCAAGGATTCCTTCGGCCATTCGCAGCTGGGCGGCGTCGCCGCGCACCTGGCCGGCCGGGTCAAGGACCAGCTGGGCCTGAAGGTGCACTGGGCCCTGCCCGACTACCTGCAGCGCTCGGCCCGCCACTTGGCCAGCAAGACCGACTGGGAACAGGCGCAGGCGGTGGGCAAGGCCGCCGTGCAGCTGGCGCTGAAGGGCCAGAACGGGGTGATGCCGGTGATCGTGCGCAGCAGCGATGCGCCCTACCGCTGGAAGATCGAAGCCGCGCCGCTGGCGAAGATCGCCAACCATGAGAAGAAGATGCCGGCCGGCTTCATCCGCCGCGACGGCTTCGGCATCACCGCCAAGGCACGCGCCTACCTGCAACCGCTGATCAAGGGCGAAGCCCCCCTTCCCTATGGCACTGACGGCCTGCCCAAGTACGTCACCCTGAAGAACGTGGCGGTGAAGCAGAAGCTGCCTGCGTTCGAGGGCTGACCGTCAGTAGATCCACGCCATGCGTGGATGCGACATCGGTGCCGACCAACGGTCGGCACCCACCTCACCTGTATCAATTACAGGCGTTGCCTTCCACCTGCAACTGCGCGGCGAACATCGTCACCTGCGGGATCTTGCCGGCGGCTGCCTGCTTCTTCGCTTCTTCCAGATAGATGCGCGACTGGCCCTGGCCATCCAGCGCCTGGGTGTTGTTGACCGGCAGGCGCCATACCCGCACCACCGCCTGCTGCGCCGGGCACGCGGCATTGGGCACGCGGATCACGTCGTTGAGCTTCCAGCCCTTGTCGGCACTCGGCTGCGCCTTGGCGTAATCGACGAAGCGGGCGCGCGGCTGGCACTGCTCACTGGTGCGCACGGCGGAGAAGCGGTACGGCTCGGCGGCCTGACCGGTGAAGACGCCTTCCAGGCGTGCGCAGGCTTCGGGAATCTGCCGTAGCGTATGCACCGCGCCTACGGCCTGGGGTGCGCCGACCGCCCGTTGCAGTTCGGGAGTTTGCGCGGCCAGGGCCGGCACCGCCGGGACCAGGACGGCAAACATCAGCAGGGACAGGCGCATGGGGGAATCTCCGTCAGGACTGTGCGCAGGCTTGCAGAAGGCGGCTTAACGGGGTGCAAAGGGTCTGTTGCTCTCAAAGCATGCCCATGGCCCGGCGGCGGGTTACGCACGCATGGCGATGCGTTCATCTGGAGGGCGCCCACGGGTCATGCGGCGCGGCGCGGCCCGGCGCTACCATCCTGGCGCGGAGGGACGCATACTGCGGGCACCAGGGAATGCTGAACACCGCCATACGTCGGACGACCGTTTCGGTCGGTACGGGTTGGTTCCAGGCTGCAACCCGTCGTCCCCCTCGTGGTGCCGTTCATCGCCACTGGATGCTCACCATCCATTCTGCGGAGGGGTCTGATGCTGGAACGTCATGGGCTGTCACTGGCGCTGGGCTGCGCCATTCTCGCGATCCTCTACGGGATCATCTCGGCGCGCTGGATCCTGCGTCAACCCACCGGCAATGAACGCATGATCGCGATCGCCACCGCGATCCAGGAAGGCGCGCGCGCCTACCTCAACCGCCAGTACCTGACCATCGGCGTGGCCGGCGTGGTGCTGTTCGTGCTGGTCGGCGTGTTCCTCAGCTGGTACACGGCCATTGGTTTTGCGGTCGGCGCGGTGCTGTCCGGCGCGGCCGGCTACATCGGCATGAACGTCTCGGTACGCGCCAACGTGCGCACCGCCGAGGCCGCGCGCAACGGCATCAGCGCGGCGATGGACGTAGCGTTCCGCGGCGGCGCCATCACCGGCATGCTGGTGGTCGGCCTCGGCCTGCTGGGCGTGGCCGGCTACTACGCACTGCTGCTGCGCATGGGGCTGCCGATGGAACAGGCGCTGCACGCGCTGGTCGGCCTGGCCTTCGGTTCCTCGCTGATCTCGATCTTCGCCCGCCTCGGCGGCGGCATCTTCACCAAGGGGGCCGACGTCGGCGCCGACCTGGTGGGCAAGGTGGAAGCCGGCATTCCCGAGGACGACCCGCGCAATCCGGCGGTGATCGCCGACAACGTCGGTGACAACGTCGGCGACTGCGCCGGCATGGCCGCCGACCTGTTCGAGACCTATGCGGTCACCGTCATCGCCACCATGCTGCTGGGCAGCCTGATGCTGAGCGAAGCCGGTGCCAACGCGGTGCTGTACCCGCTGGTGCTGGGCGGCGTGTCGATCATCGCGTCGATCATCGGCGCGTTGTTCGTGAAGGTGAAGCCCGGTGGCTCGATCATGGGCGCGCTGTACAAGGGCGTGATCGTCTCCGGCGTGCTGGCGGCCATCGCGTTCTATCCCATCACCACCGGGCTGATGAGCGACAACGTGCATGGTCCGCTGGCGCTGTACGGCTGCGCGCTGATCGGCCTGGTGCTGACCGGCCTGATCGTGTGGATCACCGAGTACTACACCGGCACCCAGTACAAGCCGGTGCAGCATGTGGCGCAGGCCTCCACCACTGGGCACGGCACCAACATCATCGCCGGCCTGGGCATCTCGATGAAGTCCACCGCCCTGCCGGTGGTGGCGGTGTGTGCGGCGATCTGGGGTGCGTATGCGCTGGCCGGCCTGTACGGCATCGCCATCGCCGCCACCGCGATGCTGTCGATGGCCGGCATGATCGTGGCGCTGGATGCCTACGGTCCGATCACCGACAACGCCGGTGGCATCGCCGAGATGGCTGAGCTGCCTTCGGACATCCGCGACATCACCGATCCGCTCGATGCGGTGGGCAACACCACCAAGGCGGTGACCAAGGGCTATGCGATCGGCTCGGCGGCACTGGCCGCGCTGGTGCTGTTCGCCGATTACACGCACAACCTGCAGGCGGCCAACCCCGGCCAGGAGTTCCGCTTCGACCTCAGCGACCACACGGTGATCATTGGCCTGCTGATCGGTGGCCTGATTCCCTACCTGTTCGGCGCGATGGCGATGGAAGCGGTCGGCCGCGCCGCCGGTGCGGTGGTGGAGGAAGTGCGGCGCCAGTTCCGCGAGATCCCCGGCATCATGCAGGGCACCGGCAAGCCTCAGTACGACAAGGCGGTGGACATGCTGACCCGCTCGGCCATCCGCGAAATGATCGTGCCTTCCCTGCTGCCGGTGGCCGTGCCGGTGGTGGTGGGCCTGCTGCTGGGGCCACGCGCCCTGGGTGGCCTGCTGATCGGCACCATCGTCACCGGCCTGTTCGTGGCCATTTCGATGACCACCGGCGGCGGCGCCTGGGACAACGCCAAGAAGTACATCGAGGATGGCCACTTCGGCGGCAAGGGCAGCGAGGCGCACAAGGCCGCGGTCACCGGCGACACGGTGGGCGACCCGTACAAGGACACCGCCGGCCCGGCGATCAACCCACTGATCAAGATCATCAACATCGTGGCGCTGCTGCTGGTGCCGCTGCTGTAGCTCCACGCCATGCAACGACTGGGCTCGGAGCCCCTGCCGCAGTAGATCCACGCCATGCGTGGATGGCATCCGGATCGGGGCAGAGCCCTTTCCTGCGGAAAGGGATCCGACCCCGTTGTCGATACGCCCTGTAGAGTCGAGCAAGCTTGACTCTACAGGGCCGTTCAGCGAGCGAATTCCTTCTCGACGTGGGCGTGGACGCTACGGAAAGCGATGTTGGCGGCGTCGATCATCTGCTCGATCTGCGCAGGTGTCAGCGCCACTGCATCCAGCGCCGTGGTGAAGCAGCGCCAGTGCGCCGCCACCCCGCCAGGGTGCCCGGCCAGGTGGCGGGCTCCGAACTGGTGGTCCAGCCCCAGCGCGGCGGCCATCCGATAAAGCACGGCGGCCCCGAGACTGGACCCTTCCACCACGTACATCCAGCCCAATGCTTCCGGCAGCGATGCACCGGGCAGCCGGGCATCGGGATCCTGCGCAGGCAGATCCACGCCCAGATCCTGCAGGTCGCGGCAGACCTGCTGCAGCCGGCGGCGCTCTGGCAGATCGGGCAGCAGAGCCATCAGCGTCGGCATGCCATAGAGTGCATCAACACTGCAATGCAGGCGGTACTGCACTTTCAGGAAACTACCGAAGCGGGCGCGGTCAGCAAAAATGCCTTCGGCCATGATGCGCTTGTCCAGCGCGTCGTGGCTGGCCCGCGTTGCGGCTTTCAGAAGGGCGCTGCGGTTGCGACCGCTCGCGTCTGGGGTGTTCATCACGGGACGACGGAAGACATAGATAATGCAGCTTACCTTTCCTTTGCCAGGCTGTCGTAATGATCACCACCGAACCGAGCATGACCAATCTGTTCCTGCAGCTGGGCCTTGAAGAGACCCCCGAGGCGATCGCCAGCTTCATCAGCAGCCATCAGCTCGACACCGGGGTAGAGGTGGCCGACGCCCCGTTCTGGAGCGATGCGCAGCGTCAGTTCCTTGCCGAATCGCTGCAGGCGGACGCTGCCTGGACGACGGTGGTGGATGAGCTGAACGAAGCGCTGCACCAGGACGCTGTTCAGGCCACCGCCGCGACCTGAAATCCCTTGGTTACAGGCACTCGGTCAGACCGTCGTAGACACTGACCGACGTACCGGGCAACGGCACATCGATGGACTCCCGCGGGGGCGCGGCTTCCAGCGCCTGCAGCAGGCTCTCCAGCGGCGTGCCCACAGCCAGCGGCAACGCGCAGGCATAGCTGCGCAGGTCCATATCGATACTACCGTCGCCCAGTACCGCGCTGTTGCTGCCGGCAAAGGTCCAGACGCAGCCGGCCACCGTGCCACTGGCCCGCTCCACCGCGCAGCGCAGGCGCATGGCCTGCAGGTTGTAGTACTCGCCTTCGCAGAAGGTGTCCCCGCAGACGTCATCGAAGCCGGCCACCAGCGCGCGTTCAACGGCGAGGAAGCGCTGCCAGCCACTGCCGGCGTCCGGGTAGAGGCGGGCATCGACATAGCGGTCCGCGGCAGTCGCGGCCGGGCCGGCAAGGCACAACAGCAGGCCGGTCATCATCGACAGGGCGCGCATCATCCCTTCCTCCTCTGGCCACCGGGCCGCTGCAGGCACTCCGAAAGGTCGTCGAACAGTCCGTACTCAAGCCCGGGCAAGGGCGCCATCAGCCCGTCCGGGGCGTCCAGCGATGCATGGAAGGCCTCTACGGGAACGCCCGGCCGCAGTTCCACCGGGCATCGCCAACCCGCGTTGTCGACCTCGACGTCGCCCGAGCCGGGGTTCACCCGCAGCTCGCTGGCAGCAATCACCCACGCGCAGCGCTGCACGGTGCCGGCAACCGCTTCCACGGCGCAGCGGAACTGCATGAGCCGGTAGTTGCTGTAATCCCCTTCGCAGAAGGTATCGGCGCACAGCGCGTTGAACTGACCGGAAAGGGCGGCTTCCAGGTCGTAGAAGCGGTCCCAGTTGGCTTCGCTGGTGGGGAAATCGATGAGATCCACATGGCTGCCGGCGAGCGCCGCTGGGGCGGCGGACAGCAGCGCGGCAAGGCCACAGCAACGCATCCAGGTCATTACGGCACCTCCTCGGGAATGAGGCTCCAGCCTGCGCCGCCACACGGCTTGGTCCCATCGGGGAACCCCGCCCCGGCCCCTCGGCCGGGGCCCACTACGAAGGTCGGCCCCGCCCTACCCTGCACAGCGCCCGGCAAAGGCATAAAATGGTGAGCTATCCGTCCACATCCCCCACCTGGAGCACACCATGGGCCTGGAACTCGTCTCGCCCGGCAAGAACCCGCCGGAAGAAATCAACGTCATCATCGAGATCCCGAAGGACTCGGAGCCGGTGAAGTACGAAGTGGACAAGGAGACGGGCGCGATCTTCGTCGACCGCATCCTGTCGACCCCGATGCGCTACCCGTGCAACTACGGCTACGTGCCGAGCACCCTGTGTGGCGATGGCGACCCGGCCGACGTGCTGGTGGTGCTGCCGCTGCCGCTGGTCCCGGGTTCGGTCGTGCGCTGCCGTCCGGTCGGCGTGCTGAAGATGAGCGATGAGGCGGGCAGCGACGAGAAGATCCTGGCCGTGCCGGTCTCGAAGATCTTCAGCGGCTACGCCCACGTCGAGGACATCGCCCAGGTGTCCAGCCACTGGCTGGAGCGCATCGGCCACTTCTTCGAGCACTACAAGGATCTGGAGAAGGGCAAGTGGGTCAAGCTGGACGGTTGGGGTGGCGCGGCCGAGGCCAAGCAGATCCTGATCGAGGCGCACCAGCGCCACCTCGACAGCAAGGCCTGAGTCTGAACAGGATCGCTCCGGTGCCACGCGCCGGAGCGATGCTGGTCACGTTTCAACACTGCGGCCCATCACTGTTGGCGCCGTATTAGGTAAATTGCGTCACTTCACACGTCATCGACGCGCGCCGTCGAGACAGCCAGGGGAATGTGTCGTGCGTATTCTGCTAGTTGGGGATTCAGCCAGCCTGCCGGCTGAGCTGAGCGAGTTCATTGCCGATCTTGGGGAAGAGTGGCAACCGCTGACCGCCTTCGATGGCCACACCGCGATGTCCGCGGTGGCCGCGCAGGGCGTGGATGCGGTGATCGTCTGCCCGCAGCTGCCCGACCTCAATGCAACCACG
Organism: Stenotrophomonas sp. STEN054; assembly: GCF_056854535.1. Classification (NCBI taxonomy): domain Bacteria; kingdom Pseudomonadati; phylum Pseudomonadota; class Gammaproteobacteria; order Lysobacterales; family Lysobacteraceae; genus Stenotrophomonas; species Stenotrophomonas sp. STEN054. The sequence goes on from NZ_JBXFWG010000014.1 coordinate 43,954, forward strand.
TTGCTGGGGCAGATCCGCACGCTGCGGCCTGAAACCATCCGTATCGCACTGGTCGATGCCCAGCAAGGCAACCGTCCACCGCCGGCGCGCCTGATCGGCGTGGCCCACCGCTTCCTGCCGCTGCCGCTGGCGCCGGAAGTGCTGCTGGAAGCGCTGACCAGCCTGGAAGAGCTGCGCGAGGTGCTCGACAGCCCTCGCCTGCGCGATGCCATCGGCCGTATCGAGAAGCTGCCCTCACCGCCGCACCTGTACCTGAGCCTGACCCAGGCGCTGGAGCATGACGACGACACCGACAGTGCCGACGTGGCCAAGCTGGTGGCCGCTGATCCGGCGATCGCGGCCAAGGTGCTGCAGCTGTCCAATTCGGCGTTCTTCAGCCAGGGCCGCACCATTGCCGACCTGCGTACCGCGGTGACCCGCCTGGGCCTGGCCACGCTGCGCGACCTTGTGCTGGCCAGCGAAGTGTTTTCCGCGCCGACGCTGTCGGCTGCCGAACGCAATTCGCTGCAGCAGCGTGCGCTGATGGCCTCGCGCCTGGCCGCGCGCCTGCTGCCCGAATCCAGCGCCGAGCTGGGTGCGACCGCCGCCCTGCTCGCCGATATCGGCCTGCTGCTGCCGGGCGTGCGCAACGAGCGCAGTGAACCGGCGCTGGCCGATGACCCGCGCCCCGGCCATGCCGAGGCCGGTGCCTATCTGCTGGGCCTGTGGGGCCTGCCGATGCCGATCATCGAAGCAGTGGCCTTCCACCTGCAGCCGCAGCGCGCCAACACGCGCAGCTTCTGGGTGACCGGCGCGGTGCACGTGGCGCTGGCGCTGGTCAACGGCGACCCGGTGGACGAGGACTACCTGCAGCGTGCCGGCGTGCTGAACAAGCTGCCGCAGTGGCGCGAGCATGCCAACAGCCTGATGGGACTGGTACCCACCGAAGCCTGATCCTGCCCTCGCGGCAGACCGATGGCGCGCCCGGTTGGGCGCGCCATCCGCGCATCAGCGCTGCGGACAGGCGTCACGGCGCCATTGCGCCTCACAGAACCATTCCTTGCCGCCAGCCGCCAGGCACTCCTGGCGGACCAGGGTGCAGTACATGCCACCGCCACAGATGATGATGGTGTTCTGCGCCGAAACGGCGCCGACCAGGGTGGCGTACATCAGGACCGCGGCCGAGATCTTGCGGATGAGCGTCGACTTCATGGCCATCTCCAGGCGTCCGTCATTGGACAGGCCTGACTGTGCTGATCGCGACAGCACGAGACCATGACTCACTGCTCCCTCCGGGCCCGTTGGGATTTCCCCTACCGCAGATTCAGAAGAGCCTCATCCGCAAACGAAAAGAGGGCGGACCTTGCGGTCCGCCCTCCTGTGCTGCGTGTTGCGACGCTTCGATGGATCAGAAGCGCTGGGTGTACTTCATGTACAGGAAGCGACCCACGTCGAAGCCGCCGTAGTAGGCAAACGCCGAGTTCGGGGCCGAGTACATCAGCGGACCCTTGTGATCGAACACGTTGTTGGCGCCCAGGGCGATGGTGGCGTCCCACGGTGCCTTGTAGCTCACCTGCAGGTCGTGGAAGGTGTTGGAGCCGGTCTTGCGCAGCGGATCAGCCTCGCCGTTGGCGTAGTGGTTCGGCGCATTGCACCAGAACTCGCCGGTGTCGATGCAGCCTTCCTTCATGCCGGAGTAGTAGCGAGCGGTGTAGTTCACGCCGAAATCGCCGTACTGCCAGTTGACCCCGAGGTTCGAACGCACGCGGAACAGGCCGGGTTCACCGACGCGACCGATCATGATGTTGTCGCCGTCGCTGTTCTGACCCTGCTCGTCGTACTTGGCCGTGTAGCTGGTGGTCCAGTCGATGTTGAACTGACCGATGGCCAGTTCCGGCAGACGGTACTTCACGCCCAGGTCGTAACCTTCGGTTTCCATCTTGCCGAGGTTGGCGGTGCCGTAGGTGATGGCGCTGACGTGGCCGTCGTCGGCACGGACAACGTCCGCACAACGGGCCGAGTTGCCCAGCACGTAGCAGTCGCGCAGGATGCGGTCGACGCTGTCAGCGATGATCATGTCGCTGATTTCGTACTTGTACCAATCCAGCGACAGGTCCAGGCCCTGTACGAACTGCGGGCTCCACACCAGGCCGAAGGTGGTGCTCTTCGAGGTTTCCGGCTTCAGGTTCGGGTTGGCACCCGAAATGAACTGGTCACCCGACTGGCACGGCAGGGTCGAGCATTCCTTGTTGCCCTGGCCCAGCTGGGTGTAGCCCACCGGCACGCCCGCGTTGGAGCAGGCAGCATTGCCGTTGACCGAGCCCGGAGCGGTCACGCCGCACGGATCGATGTACGACTCGAAGCTGGAGCTCAGGCCACCGTACAGATCGTTGATGGTCGGCGCACGGAAGCCCTCGGCGTAGGTGCCGCGGACAAGCAGGCCATCCATCGGACGCCAGGTCAGGCCGAACTTGCTGTTGGTGGTGCCACCGAAGTTGCTGTAGTCCGAATAACGGCTGGCAACGTTCAGGGTCAGTTCCTTGGCGAAGGCCACGTCGGCCAGCAGCGGCACGTTCAGTTCGAGGTAGACCTCGTTCAGATCGTACTCACCACGGGTCGGCTTCTGGCCCAGGCCGGTGGACTGGCCCGACTGCGCGAAGGCGTCCGGCACGTAGCTGCCTTCTTCCTTGCGGTGCTCGACACCCAGGGCGAAGCCCAGGTCACCGGCCGGCAGGGTCACGATGGAGCCGGCCAGGTTGGCGGTGAAGCTGGTGGTCTTGGTGATGCCGCGGGTGGTGTAGGTCGGGAACAGGAAGTCCTGCAGCTCCTGGTTCGCCAGCGAACCCTGGCCGTCAACACCGTACGGCAGCAGCGGGTTCCACGGGCGGCAGTCACCCAGCGCGATCGGGTCGGCAGCGGTACCGCACTGTGCCACGCCGTCACCGTTGATGAAGGACGGGCCCAGCGCCTGCTTGGCGCCGATCAGGCTCATGTCACCGCGGTTGGTCTTGATCGACTCGTTGCGGTTCCACAGCGCTCCGACGTCCCAGTCGAAGGTCTTGCCTGCGAAGTCGAAGTAGCCGCTGACGGTCGGCGCGAAGCGCAGGGTCTTCAGCTGGCTGTCGGTGGTGCGCGGCACTTCCCACAGGCGACGGCGGAAGCTGACGTCCTGGTTGACCGGGTTGAAGGCGCTGCTGCCGCTCAGCGGGGTGCCGAACGAGCTCGACTGGTACGGGTAGCCGGCGATCTGCTGGAAGGTCTGACGCTCGTTGTAGAGCAGGTCGGTGTTCAGGCTGATCGAATCGGTGAAGTCGTAGGTGCCGTTGATGTAGACGGACTTGCGCTTGACACCGGTCAGCAGGGTCATCTGCTCGTTGGAGTTGGCGTACTCGTCTTCGGTCAGCTCGTGGTAGTCAGCTGCGTTCGTCGGGTTGCCACCCTGGTTCAGGGTCTGCCACACGGCAGTCTTGGAGGTGCGCGAGCAGTCGTACTGCAGCGGGTTGCACCAGCTACCGTTCTGGCTGATCGGGCTCCAGTCAGCCGAGGTCGAGTTCGGACCCAGCGCGCCATCGCGGCTGTACCAACGGTCCTTGGCCCACACCGGATCCTGCTTGTTGTACTCGGCCGACAGGGTCAGGCTGCCACGCTCGCCGCGGGCACCGAGGGTCATCGAGTAGGTTTCGGTGTCGCCGTCGCCGTTGCCGTACTGGCCAACGTAGACCTGGGCTTCGCCACCGTCGAAGTTCTTGCGGGTGATCACGTTCACGACGCCGGCGATGGCATCCGAACCGTAGATCGAGGACGCGCCGTCCTTCAGGATCTCGATGCGCTCAACGGCCGACATCGGGATCTGGCTCAGGTCCTGCAGACCCGAGGTGGTCGCGCCCAGGCGCTTGCCGTTCATCAGCACCAGGGTGCGCTCGGCGCCCAGGTTGCGGATGTCGACGTAGTAGCCGCCGACGTTTTCGCCCGAAGCCAGGGACTCCGAACGCGAGATTGCCGGCGAACCCGCCGAGGTCAGGTTGTTCAGCACGTCAGCGACGCTCGAGAAGCCCTGCTTTTCCAGGCTTTCACGGGTCATCGTCAGGATCGGCTGCTGGGTCTCCATGGCGGCGCCGCGGATGCGCGAACCGGTGACCGAAATACGATCGAGGTCGGTGGTGCCAGAGGCCGCTTCCTGAGCGGAAGCAAACGCCGGCGTCAGCGCCAGCGCAATGCCGGCCGGCAGGAGGCCGAGGCGCACTGCGGGATTACGGAAGTTCATCAATCTCTCCAAGGTACGTGTTAGCAGCGTGTTAAAACACCCCAGCACGTTACGATTGCGTTGCAGCGCTGTATTTGCGCGACACACCCGGAGACTTTGCCGATTGTGGCGGAAGCTTCGCGCCGTTTTCACGAAAACGCGAAGCGGAGGTGCCATAGCGCGCACGGAAGGCCCGGGCGAAGCTGCAGCAGTTGTCGAAGCCACTGGCCGCCGCCACTTCGCCAACCATCATGTCGGTGTCGCGCAGCAGATCCGCCGCACGTTCAAGGCGAAGGCGCGCCGACAGCGACTGCGGGCTTTCCTCGTACAGGCTCTGGAAGGTCTTGGAGAGATACCAGCTGGAGAAGTTGGTCAGCTCGGCCAGTTCGCCGATGCGCACCACGCGGTGGCTGTTGCCTTCCAGGTACAGGCGGGCGCGCTGCATGCGGCCGAACACCTGGCGCTTGCGGCTGCGCGAGCGGCCCGGGCAGCGCTGCACGTTGTCGGCCAGGCTGCGCTGCAGGCCGGCCAGGTGCAGCAGCAGCGGGCGCAGCGACGGCGCCGGCAGGCCATTGGCCAGCGCCTCACGCCACAGGCGCAGACCGACGCGGGCGTCGCTGCGGCTCATCCGGCCACGGCCGGCGTAGAGACCACAGTCGGCCATCTCGGCCAGCACCCGCAGCGCCTCGGGGTTCAGGCTCAGGCCCACGCACAGGCCATTGCGGCCGGCCTGCACCAGCGGGCGCGATTCCTTCTCGAACGCGATCCACTCGCCCTGGCGCAGCCGGAACCGGCCTTCCTTCGCTTCCACCCAGGAGGTGCCACGCACCTGCATCCACACGGTGAAGTTGACGCCGGCGGTCTGCAGGCTGCCCAGGCGGGCAACGCCCAGGCAGGTCGGGGCGACATCGTCGACAGCCTTGTCGAGGCACACGGTTTGGCCGCGATCGGCCAGGGAGAGTTGACGCATGAGGGCACCACGGATTTGCCAAGTACAGGCCACCGTTTTGCCCAATCAGGCGCTTCCGCGTCAGGAAAGTCTGACGAGATCGCCACGAATTCGCGACGAGATCGTCACGAAGAAATTACGAAGGCCCATTGTCGTTGAAAATCAGCAACTTGCTGAACGCCGGAAACAGCGGCGGCGCCGCCTTGGGGAGGCGCATGACGCCGATGTCGGCCCCGTCGGTGACGGCCAGGGCCAGGTACAGGTCGTTCCCATCAGCGCTGGCGCTCAGGCCGTTGCCGGCACTGAGCCGCTGTGCATCGAGGCAGCGCTCCGGCTGCTCCTGATTGCCGCGCAGGCGCACCAGGGTGGTGGCGCAGGCATTGCTGGTGCCGAGGTAATCCACGGCGCCCTGCCCAGCCACGGTCCAGGTCCGGTAGCGCCAGCGGCTGGGCCGGTCCTGGCTGATCTGCTGGACACTGGCCTGGTCCAGGGCCGGATCGATGGACCACAGCCCACTGGCCGCCAGCCGGGTGAACACCACCCGCCCGCCGCTGCGGTCGAAACGCGCCTGGGAAACGCCTTCCACGCTGGCCAGGCGGCGCCACGGCTGGCTGCTGCGGTCGAACAGGCTCAAGCGGGTGTGCTGGTCCGCGTCGCGCTCAAGCACCAGCAGCTGGTCCGGGTCCGCCCCGTACAGCACCTGCAGTGGTTGCTCGACCGGCACCGGCAGCAGCTGCAGCCGCTCGTCACGGGGCGCGATCTCATAGACCACCGCCTTGCCGTGGTCATCGCGGCCTACCACCAGCACCTGGCGGCTGTCTTCTGACCAGTCCGGGGCCTGCCGGGCTTCCGGGCGCAGGCCCTCGATCGGCCGCAACGAATCGGGCCGCTGCAGGTCGGCCCACCACAGCGCGAAGCTGCCGGAGCGGTCGGAGCTGAAGACCAGCTGGTGGCCATCGGGGGCCAGCATCGGCTGGGCGTCACGACCGCTGGAAGCGAACAAGCGCTCGCTGCCACCGGTCGACGGCATCCTGAAGACACCGAACTGGGCACGCCGATGGACGAAGGCGAGCATGTCGCCGCGGCGCGACACCGCCGGCCACTGCGCATCATCCAGGCCTGCGTCACGCAGGGTGCGCCGTGCCACGTCCAGATAGTACAGACGGGCTTCGCTGTCGACGCGGCGACCGAACACGATGGTGCGGCCATCGCTGAGCCAGGCCCAGCCACGCAGCTCGGCCGATTCATTGGTCAGCTGTTCGGGCGTGCCGCCCGTGGCCGGCACGCGCCACAGATCGCCCAGCTGAGGATTACGCACGAACACCAGCCAGCGGCCATCGGGCGAATAGCGCGGCGCATAGTCGAAATCGTCCTCGTCCACCGCGTAGTCGATCGCCCGCCACTGCCCGGTGGGCAGATCCAGCACGCGGATGCCGCGATGGGCGTAGCGGCCGACCATGCTGCCGAACACCAGGCCACGGCCGTCCGGCGTCCAGTCGAAGCTCAGCAGTTCGGTGCCATCGCAGCGCGTGGCCTGGCGCAACGCGCCGCCGGTGGCACTGGCCACCAGCACCTGGCAGCTGCCGTTGGCAGCAAAGCGTGCAAAGGCGATTTCGCGGCCATCCGGTGACCAGGTCGGGAAACGATCATTGGCGCCTTCCGGCGGCGACAGCAGCTGGCGTGCAGGCGCGTTGCCCGAAGTCTGCACCTTGATCGCGTTGCCGCCCTTGCCGTCCTCGTTCGCGCCTTCATAGGCAACCTGCGAACCGTCCGGCGACAACGTGGGATAGGTCTCGAATCCGGCGGTCGCGGTGATCAGGCGATACGGGCGTTCGGGGCTGCCGATCACGCGCGTGCCATCTTCCACTGCCGCATCCACCGGCGAGCTCACCGGCGACGGACGCCGTACCAGCAACACCGTCAGCACCAGCAACGCCAGCAGCATCGCCACGCCCAGTGCCAGCAGCAGGCGACGACGCCAGTAGCGCCAGCGACGGCGCGCCGCCGCATTCGCTGCCGGCTGCAGCACTGCCACGGGTTCATCGACGGCGAGCGCTTCGGGCGAAGCCGCGTCTTCCGCACCTTCAGGCACGGCATCGGCCAGCACCTGCACCGGCACCAGCAATCGATAGCCGGTCTTGGCGATGGTTTCGATGTAGGTCTGGCCGTTGTCCTGGCCGGTGCTGAACGCCTTGCGCAGCTGCGTCACGGCCTGGGTCAGCACATCATTGGTCGGCAGCGTATCCGGCCACACTTCCGCGAACAGTTCTTCGCGGGTGACCACGCGACCCGGTTGCCGCAGCAGCACGCGCAGCACGCCAAGCGCTTTCGGCGTGAGCCGGCGCGGGCGACGCGCACCCACAACGTCAACCTCGCGCGAGGACAACGTCACTGTGCAATCGCCGATCCGTATGCGGTCGGCTTCAGGCGGCTGGGTTTCGCTGGTCATGTGTTGCTAAAAGTCTGAAACGGGCCACGGAGGCAACTGCCAATCGACACGATTCCGTCCGAGGCACAGCGAGAAGCCAGATTCCGCAAAAAGCATCGGCGCATACCGCAAAAAAAACGAAGCGCGCGAATATTAGCCTATGCAGGTTACCTCGCCTATGCGTGGTGGACATCAGGCTCTCTCTCGCCGACGCATTCACATAAGCAGCAACATCATTCGCGCCCCTTTGGGCGCGAAATTTTTATCTGGGGTTCATTTTCAGAGCCGTCGGATCATGGTCAATCCGACCAGTCGCGAAACCACCAGAGCGACGTACATAACGCCGGAAAACTGCTCCAGCATGACCAATGCGCGTGCCTGTGGATGCAGCGGAACGACGTCGCTGAGCCCCACCCCTGACAGCAAGCTGAAGCTCAGATAAAGCAGCTCCATCCAAGTGCGCTGCGGACCCTCTCCACTGCCCTGGAAACTGCCCGGATACCACTGCTGGCAGACCGCAAATGCGAACGCGAAGCCCCACGCGAGCAACGTGAACGTAGCACCAACAGCAAACAGCTCATCGCGGGTGACCTTATGGTCCTGCAGCATGTAGGCGATCAACGCGCCTGCCGTATAGAAATAGAGCAGGCTTTCCAGCAGCTGCGCCGTGGTTCCGAGCGCGGGTCGGTCCAGCAGTGCCGCGGCAATGGAAAACACCACCGACGGAATCGCCAGCAGCAGCGCCAGCCACGTTCCCAGCGGGCTGCGCTGCACCACCCACAGCGCAAGCCCCAGCACCGCAATGCCGAACCCACCCAAGGCGGCGCGCCCGCCTGCGGTGTCATCCAGTGCCGGGTACAACATCACCGCGATCAGCTGCGCACCCAGCAACCAGGCCGACGGATGACGGCGGGCGATGGCCAGCCAGCGGGTGGTGATGGCAACGGGCATGGCGTTCTTCCCCTGGGTGATGGCGCGAGGATAGCCGGTGCAGGGTGGATGCGTGGTGGCAGCGCCGGGCCATGCCGGGCGGTTTCCACAGGCCGCTGCGCTCGCCGGGCATGGCCCGGCGCTTGCGTTGCCAACCGGCGGACGGGCGCTACCGCTGCCACCCCGCTTCGGCATGGTCACGCACATCCTGGGTGATCTTCATCGAGCAGAAGTTCGGGCCGCACATCGAACAGAAGTGCGCCTGCTTGTGCGCAACCTTCGGCAGCGTCTCGTCATGGAACGCCTTCGCTTTTTCCGGGTCCAGGCCGAGGTTGAACTGGTCTTCCCAGCGGAACTCGAAGCGCGCCTTGCTCAGTGCGTTGTCGCGCACCTGCGCACCCGGGTGGCCCTTGGCCAGGTCTGCCGCATGCGCGGCGATGCGGTAGGCCATGATGCCGTCGCGCACATCCTGCCGGTTGGGCAGGCCCAGGTGTTCCTTCGGCGTGACGTAGCAGAGCATCGCCGTGCCGAACCAGCCGATCATCGCCGCGCCGATGGCACTGGTGATGTGGTCGTACCCTGGTGCAATGTCGGTGGTCAGCGGCCCCAGCGTGTAGAACGGCGCTTCACCACATTCGTGCAGCTGCTTGTCCATGTTTTCCTTGATCAGCTGCATCGGCACGTGCCCGGGGCCTTCGATCATGGTCTGCACGTCGTGCTTCCAGGCGATCTTCGTCAGTTCGCCCAGCGTCTCCAGTTCACCGAACTGCGCCGCGTCGTTGGCATCGGCGATGCAGCCCGGGCGCAGGCCATCGCCCAGCGAGAAGGTCACGTCATAAGCCTTCATGATTTCGCAGATGTCCTCGAAATGCGTGTAGAGGAAATTCTCCTTGCGGTGCGCCAGGCACCACTTGGCCATGATCGAGCCGCCGCGGCTGACGATGCCGGTAACACGCTTGGCGGTGAGTGGCACGTAGCGCAGCAGCACGCCGGCATGGATCGTGAAGTAGTCCACGCCCTGCTCGGCCTGTTCGATCAGCGTGTCGCGGAAGATTTCCCAGCTCAGCGCTTCGGCACGGCCGTCGACCTTCTCCAGCGCCTGGTAGATCGGCACGGTGCCGATCGCCACCGGCGAGTTGCGGATGATCCACTCGCGTGTTTCGTGGATGTGCTTGCCGGTGGACAGGTCCATGACCGTGTCGCCGCCCCAGCGGATGGCCCACACCAGCTTCTCCACCTCTTCGGCAATCCCCGAGGACACCGCGCTGTTGCCGATGTTGGCGTTGATCTTGGTGAGGAAGTTGCGGCCGATGATCATCGGCTCGGTTTCCGGGTGGTTGATGTTGTTGGGCAGCACCGCGCGCCCGCGGGCGATTTCATCGCGCACGAATTCGGGGGTGATGATGTCCTGGATGGCGGCGCCGAACGACTGCCCTGGATGCTGCTGCAGCAGCGCCGCATCGCGGATCGCCTCGAGCCGCTGGTTCTCACGGATGGCGACGAACTCCATTTCCGGCGTGATGATGCCGCGCCGTGCGTAATGCATCTGGGTGACGTTGGCACCGGCACGCGCACGCCGTGGCAGGCTGCGCGCGGGAAAGCGCACGGGGGCGAGCTTCGCATCGTGTTCGCGGTCGCGACCGAACGCCGAGCTCAGGCCATCGAGCTGTTCGGTGTCGCCCCGCTCCTCGACCCAACCGCGGCGCAGAGCCGGCAGACCTGCTGAGAGATCGATCCGCGCCTCCGGGTCGGTGTAGGGGCCGGAGGTGTCGTATACCGTGACCGGCGCGTTGTCGCCGCCGCCGAACAGTGCGGGCGTGCGGGACAGCACGATTTCGCGCATCGGAACGCGTACGTCGGGGCGCGAGCCCGGCACATGGATCTTGCGCGAACCGGCAATCGGCTGGATCACCGACGTGGAGAGTTGCTGGGCCTGCTGCTGCAGGGCGGAGAGCTGTGCGTTCATCGGGCATCGTCCAGGAAGGGTCAGGGACGAAGCGGCGGCGCACTGCGCACCGCGCCCGGACGGTCCTTGGGCGGACTCCGGGCACGGCTGCACTGCAAAGCTTCCCTACGCCGGTATGAGCCGGATCAGGTTCCAAGGGACTATCTCAACCGCGACCACCAGGCCGCGGTACCCCCGCTTCTTGCCGCGCATTAGAGCACGAAGGTGCGGGGAAAGGGGCCAGAGCCCCGTTGCGGAGCAACGGGACCCAACCCTCGTTAACGGCACGATGACATTCCGTTCAGTAACGTGATCCGGCGCCGCATGCACGGCCCTCGCTGCAAGCTCTGGCTCGCTCCCCTCACTCGCTTGATCGGAGAAGCTCCTTCATGGTGTTTCGCATTTCCATCGCACTGGTGCTCGTCCTGGTGCTTCTTGCCGGCTTCGCGCCAGGCCCCTTCAATACCTTCGTGCAGTCGGTCCTGGCCGATGTCATCCGCAGCGTTGGCTGGCTCTATCTGCTGGTGGTGTTCCTTGCACTGACCTTCCTGATGTACCTGGCCTTCGGCCGCTTCGGCAACCTGCGCATCGGCGGAGAAGACGCTGAGCCCGAGTTCTCACGCGCGAGCTGGATGTCGATGCTGTTTGCGGCCGGCATGGGCATCGGCCTGGTGTTCTGGGGCGCGGCCGAGCCCATTTCCCACTTCACCAAGCCACCGGAAGGGCTGGCACCGCAGAGCATGGATGCTGCGCGCGCGTCCATGCGCTATGCATTCTTCCACTGGGGACTTCATCCTTGGGCGATCTATGCGCTGATCGGCCTGGCAATGGCGTGGTTCCAGTTCAACCGCAATGGACGCGGCCTGGTCAGTGACATGCTGCAACCGATCATCGGCCACCACCACCGCGGCTGGATCGGCAAAGTGGTCAACGTCGCGGCGGTGGTCGCCACGGCCATTGGCGTGGCCACCACGCTGGGCTTCGGTACCATCCAGATCGGCGCCGGCGTGGAGCGCATCTTCGGCCTGGAGGCGGGCGTGCCCTTGCAGATGACCATCATCGCGGTCGCCTTCGTGCTGTACATGGCATCCACCGCCAGTGGCGTCGAGCGCGGGGTGAAGTGGCTGTCCAACTTCAACCTGGCACTGGCGGCACTGCTGGCCGCCATCGTGCTGGTGCTCGGCCCGACCGGTTTCATCTTCGACACCTTCACCACCACGTTGGGGTCCTACCTCAACCAACTGGTGACCATGAGCCTGCGCATGTCGCCGTTCTCGGGCAGCACCTGGGTGGCCGACTGGACGATCTTCTACTGGGCCTGGTGGATCTCCTGGGCCCCGTTCGTTGGCTCCTTCATCGCCCGCATCTCGCGTGGGCGCAGCGTGCGTGAGTTCGTGATCGGTGTCGTGCTGGCGCCGACGCTGCTGGGCTTTTTCTGGTTCACGGTGTTTGGTGGCACGGCGCTGTGGTCGCAGATCTTCGGCCATGCCGATCTGGTGCAGGCACTGGGTAACGGTTACGAGACGGTTCTGTTCACAATGTTTGACAGCATGCCGATGCCCTTGCTGCTGTCGTGCATCGCCCTGGTGCTGCTGATGATCTTCTTCGTCACCTCTGCTGATTCGGCGGTACTGGTGCTGGCCAGCATGTCGACCGACGAGGCGGGCGATCCGCCGCTGAAGCGCAAGCTGGCCTGGGGCGTAGCGGTGGCATTGATCGCGGCGGCTCTGCTGTTGGCCGGCGGCCTGGATGCGCTGCAGGGGATGATCACGATCGCGGCGCTGCCGTTCGCACTGTTGATGGTGCTGGTGATGGTGTCGCTGTACCGGGTGCTGGATGAGGAGTACACGCGGGAGCGGCGGCAGGCGCTGCGGCAGCGGCACATGATCGATGCGTGGATTGCGCGGGAGATGGCGGCGCAGGAGGAGACGCAGGCGGAGGCGGCGCGGGCGCAGGATCAGGGTTGAGTGTCGTTTGCAGGGCTTGCAGCCCTGCACCTACTAAATGCAACGGCAACGGCAGAAGCGGCTCTGGGTTGATGCTGGTTTGGCGGGGGGGGGGTGGTGGGGCGGGCACCCCCGGAAAACCAGGCAAGGGGGGGGTAGGGGGCCCCCCAGGGGCCCGGGGGGCGCCCCCCCCCCCCCCCCCCACCCCTGACAGTTTCCCGGTGACGGTTGGTTTTCCGCAATTTGCGTGGATGAGGTGTATTGGAAAACAAGAAGGGGTCAGAGCCGTTTTCCTGCGGAAAGCGGATCCGACCCAAACCCAAAGCCCGCGGCTGTTGCTTCTGCCTTTGCTCTTCTTTTTTCTTTTCCTGCGGTGATGGCCACGGAAACTGTCCGTGGTGGGGGGGGGGGGGGTGGGGGGGGGGCGCCGGCTTGGGGGGCGCCCCCCGCGCTGGCTGCTTTCAGGCGCCCCCCCCCCCCCCACCCCCCCCCCCCCCGGCCAAGCCAAGCTTCACTGAAACCACCACCACCGCAGAGGGGGCTCAGCCCGTTGGCCGGAAACCTCAGTACCCCGCCGCCTGCCCATCCTTGCGACTCTCCGAGGCGCCGTAATACACGCCCGTGTCCGGATCACGCATGATCGCCTGGTAGCCACCATACGGCCCGTCGGCGAACACGATGCGGTGCCCCTTGCGCATCAGCGCGCGCACCGTCTCGTACGGGAAGCCGGTTTCCAGATTCACTTCACCGCCGTCGCTCATTGCCGTCGCCTGGCCGGTCGGTTCGGTCGAGCCCTCGTGCTGGATGCGCGGTGCATCGCCGGCCTCCTGCAGGTTCATGCCGAAGTCCACCAGGTTCATCACGATCTGCGCGTGGCCCTGCGGCTGCATCGCGCCCCCCATCACGCCGAAGCTGGCGTACGGCTTGCCGTCCTTGGTGATGAAGCCCGGGATGATGGTCTGGAACGGGCGCTTGCCCGGTGCGTAGCCGTTGGGATGGTTCTTCTGCAGCACGAACATCTCGCCGCGGTCCTGCAGGATGAAGCCCAGGCCCGGAGGAGCCATGCCGCTGCCCATGCCGCGGTAGTTGGACTGGATCAACGACACCATCATGCCGTCAGCGTCGGCCACGGTCATGTAGATCGTGTCGCCCTCCTCCAGCTGCTTGGGCGTGCCCGGCTGCACTTCCTTCAGCGCCTTGTCCATCGAGATCAGCGCGCGGCGCTGCGCGGCGTAGTCCTTGGAAATCAGCTTCTGCACCGGGGCCGGCTGGAAGGCCATGTCGGCGTAGAAGCGCGCGCGGTCGGCGAACGCCAGCTTCTTGGCTTCCACGAACAGGTGCACGTGCTCGGGCGAACCGAACGGGATCTTCGAGAAGTCGTAGCCTTCCAGCACGTTGAGGATCTGCAGCGCGGCGATTCCCTGGCTGTTGGGCGGCAGCTCCCACACATCGTAACCGCGGTAGTTGCTGCTGACCGGCTCGACCCACTCGCCGTGGTGATCGGCCATGTCCTGGTAGCTCAGGTAGCCGCCGTTGGCCTTGAAATAGTCGCCGATGGTGTGGGCGATGGCGCCCTTGTAGAAGGCATCGCGGCCGCCGTCGGCGATCTGCTGCAGGGTGCTGGCCAGGTTCGGGTTCTTCCACATCTCGCCCTTGCGCGGGGCGTGGCCGTTCATCGTGAACTGTTCCTTGAAGCCGGGGTACTGCGAGAGCTTGGGCACCGAGCGGTCCCAGTAATAGGCGATGACTTCAGCCACCGGATGCCCCTCGCGGGCATAACGGATGGCCGGGGCCAGGTTGTCGGCCATCGGCTTGCGGCCGAAGCGCTCGTGCAGGGCGAACCAGCCGTCAACCGCGCCGGGCACCGAGACCGGCAGCGGACCGGTGGCCGGGATGTCCTTCAGGCCGCGGCGCTGGAACTCGGCCAGGGTCAGGGACTTCGGCGAGCGGCCCGAGCCGTTGTAGCCGTACAGCTTCTGGGTCCTGGGGTCCCAGACGATGGCGAACAGGTCGCCGCCCACGCCGTTGCCGGTTGGCTCCATCAGGCCGAGGGTAGCGTTGGCGGCGATGGCGGCGTCGACCGCCGAGCCACCGGCCTTCATCACGTCCAGCGCGACCTGGGTGGCCAGCGGCTGCGAGGTGGCGGCCATGGCATGCGGGGCGATCACCTCCGAGCGGGTGGCGAAGGTATGGCCGGTGATGCGGTCGGCGGCGGCGGCCAGGGTCGGCAGCGTAGCCAGCACGGCAGCGGCCAGCAGGGAACGGGCAAGGCGTCGGGACACGGTCGGGTTCCGGGGAAAGGGTGGTGCCCCGATCTTCGCCGCTGCGGCCTTCACGCGGTATCGGGCAGAGGTCATGGGCGGCGGTCACACGCCGCTGGACGTGGCCCGGCGATACCTGCACGAGACCCGGTAGCGGCGGGCCATGACCGGCGAGCGCAGCGGTGAAAGCCCCTCGATGCCGCGCAAAAAACCCGCTGAAAAGAGTGAATTCGGGTTCACCGAAACACTTTCTCTGGAAACCATCCTTGTGCCACAAGCGATTGCGCCGGATGCAGCGGAAACAAAAAAAATATCCGTTGCCAGGGTTGACACTGCCGAATCGCACATGTTTCTCTCGATCACATGTTGCACCACACCACGCCACTGCGAACCCACGTTGAAGCCGCCGACACCGGCGCCGCCTCGCTGCGTTCGACTCTCGTGCTCGTACTTATTACCCAGCCAACAGGTGCGGGACGAGCCAGCGTGTAAGCAACAGATACACCGGAACTCGACAAAACCCGCACCCGCCCCGGTGCGGGTTTTTTCATTTCAAGACCTGGTTTCAGACGCAACCACCATGAACACCGCCAACTGCAAAACCCGGACCTGCCACACCACGACGCCTCGTGGTGGCAGTGCCCGTGCGATGCGCGGCGCCTCCCCCACCGTTCTCCCCTGACCGGCCGGTACGTCACTTCGACTGCCGGCCGTCTTTTTTCTTCCCACCGCAAGGAACCTCCCCCATGAGCACCAACGATCTGCCCCAGACCAAGATCGCCGTCATCGGCTACGGCAGCCAGGGCCGCGCCCACGCACTGAACCTGCGCGAATCCGGTTTCGACGTGGTGGTAGGCCTGCGCCCGGGCGGCCCGACCGAAGCCAAGGCCCAGGCCGACGGCTTCAACGTGGTGGCCCCGGCTGACGCCGTGAAGGACGCCGACCTGGTCGCCGTGCTGACCCCGGACATGGTGCAGAAGAAGCTGTACAACGAGGTGCTGGCGCCGAACATGAAACAGGGGGCCTGCCTGCTGTTCGCCCACGGCCTGAACGTGCATTACGGCATGATCGAGCCGCGCGCCGACCTGGACGTGGTGCTGGTCGCGCCAAAGGGCCCGGGCGCGCTGGTCCGTCGCGAATACGAAATCGGCCGCGGCGTGCCGTGCATCTGGGCCATCCACCAGGATGTCACCGGCAAGGCCGAACAGCATGCCAAGGCCTACGCGGCCGGCCTGGGCGGCGCCCGCGCGAACCTGATCCAGACCACCTTCAAGGAAGAGACCGAAACCGATCTGTTCGGTGAGCAGGCAGTGCTGTGCGGCGGTGCCTCGGCGCTGGTGCAGGCCGGCTTCGAAACGCTGGTGGAAGCCGGCTACCAGCCGGAAATCGCCTACTACGAAGTGCTGCACGAACTGAAGCTGATCGTCGACCTGTTCTACGAAGGCGGCATCTCGCGCATGCTGGAATTCGTCTCCGAGACCGCCCAGTACGGCGACTACGTCAGCGGCCCGCGCGTGATCGACGCCAGCACCAAGGAGCGCATGAAGGAGGTCCTGAAGGACATCCAGGACGGCACCTTCACCAAGAACTGGGTGGCCGAGTACGAAGCGGGCCTGCCGAACTACAAAAAGTACAAGCAGGCCGACCTGGAGCACCCGATCGAGAAGGTGGGCAAGGAACTGCGCGCCAAGATGGTCTGGTTGCAAGGACAGGCCGCGTAACCACGCGGCCACCCCCACCCGCTTTGCAAGGTTCCCCCATGAACTCTTCCACACACCGCAGCGTGCCGCCCAACGGCGCGCGCTGGCTGACCCAGGCGCTGGAGGCCGAGGGCGTCCGGACGCTGTTCGGCTATCCCGGCGGCACCATCATGCCGTTCTACGACGCGCTGGTGGATTCGTCGCTCAAGCACATCCTGGTGCGCCACGAGCAGGGTGCGGCGCTGGCGGCCAACGGCTTCGCCCGCGCCAGCGGCCAGGTCGGCGTCTGCGTGGCCACCTCCGGCCCCGGCGCGTCGAACCTGGTCACCGGCATCGCCGATGCGATGCTGGATTCGGTGCCGATGGTCTGCATCACCGGCCAGGTCGGCACGCCGCTGCTGGGTACCGACGCCTTCCAGGAACTGGATGTGTTCGGCCTGACCCTGCCCATCGTCAAGCACAGCTGGCTGGTGCGCAGCGTCGATGACCTGCCGCGCGTGGTGGCCGACGCCTTCCGCATTGCCCGCGAGGGCCGCCCCGGGCCGGTGCTGATCGACCTGCCCAAGGACGTGCAGCTGGCCGATGCCAGCCACCTGCCGGCGCACGTGCCGTCCCGCGTGGAGCCACCGGCGGCCGCCGCCGATGCGGCCATCGCCGAGGCCATCGCCGCCCTGGCGGCGGCCGAGAAGCCGGTGATCTACGCCGGTGGTGGCATTGCCCTGGGCGAGGCCGTGCAGGACCTGCGCGACTTCGCCGAGGCCAGCGCCATCCCCACCGTGATGACCCTGCGTGGCCTGGGCGCGCTGCCCCCGCAGCACCCGCAGTCGCTGGGCATGCTGGGCATGCACGGCACCCGCGCGGCGAACATGGCGGTGCAGGAAAGCGACCTGCTGCTGGTGCTGGGTGCGCGCTTCGATGATCGTGCCACCGGCAAGCTGACCGAGTTCGCGCCGTTCGCCCGCGTGGTCCACATCGACGCCGACGCCTACGAGATCTCCAAGCTGCGCAGCGCCGATGTCGCGGTGCCGGGCAATGTCAGCCATGCCATCCGTGCCCTGCGTGCGGCCTTCCCCTCCCCCCAGGCCCACCAGGACGCATGGCGCAAGCGCTGTGCCCAGCACCGCGACCGCTTCACCGCCCGCTACGACGCGCCGGGCCAGCACATCTATGCCCCGGCGCTGCTGAAGCGCCTGAGCGAAGTGGCGCCGGCTGACACGGTCATCGCCTGCGATGTCGGCCAGCACCAGATGTGGGTGGCCCAGCATTGCCGCTTCAACCACCCGCGCAACCACCTGACCAGTGGCGCGCTGGGCACCATGGGCTTCGGCCTGCCGGCGGCGATGGGCGCGCAGTTCGCCTGCCCCGACCGCACCGTGGTGCTGGTGTCCGGCGATGGCAGCTTCATGATGAACGTGCAGGAGCTGACCACCATCGCGCGTTGCCGGCTGCCGGTGAAGATCGTGCTGCTGGACAACAGTTCGCTGGGCATGGTGCGGCAGTGGCAGGAGCTGTTCTTCTCCGAGCGCTACAGCGAGATCGACCTGTCCGACAACCCGGACTTCGTGGCCCTGGCCAAGGTGTTCGGCATTGCCGCCACCCGCATCGACAACCGCGACGACGTCGAAGGCGGCCTGGCCGCGCTGCTGGCCGAACCGGGCCCCGCCCTGCTGCACGTGGCCATCGATGCACGCGCCAACGTGTGGCCGCTGGTGCCGCCCAACACCGCCAACAGCACCATGCTGGAAAGCAACCCCGCCCACGCCCGCCAGGAGACCCCCAATGCAATACCGGCTTGACCTGGTGCTGCACCCGGCCGAAGGCGCGCTGCTGCGCGTGATCGGCATGGCCGAGCGTCGCGGCTTCGCCCCGCGCGCGATCAGCGGCGCGCCGGTGGCCGCCGATGACGGTCGCTGGCACCTGCAGCTGGTCGTCGATGGCCAGCGGCCGCCGGAAACCCTGTGCCGGCAGATGGAAAAGATCTACGACTGCGTGTCGGTACAGCTGACACCCGTGGAAGGAGCAGCATGATGAACACCCGTACCGTAGCGACCACGGTGCCGGCACGGAGGCGTCTTCTTCCTCGCCCGTGCCCGCACCTGGCGCAGTCCGGCAACCCGCTGGTGGCCCATGCCGGCCGCTGATGCCAGCAAGGAAAGCGATGTCGGTGACGTAAGCGTCGCCGACGTACTGGCTGCGCAGGCCCGCCTGCGCCGCTTCCTGCCGCCTACCCCGCTGCACCATGCCGAGCGCTTCGGCACCTGGCTGAAGCTGGAAAACCTGCAGCGCACCGGTTCCTACAAGGTGCGCGGCGCATTGAACGCGCTGCTGGCCGGCCGCGAACGCGGCGACACCCGGCCGGTGATCTGCGCTTCGGCCGGCAACCACGCCCAGGGCGTGGCCTGGGCCGCCTACCGCCTGGACGTGCCGGCCATCACCGTGATGCCGCATGGCGCGCCGGCCACCAAGATCGCCGGTGTCGCCCACTGGGGCGCCACCGTACGCCAGCACGGCAGCAGCTACGACGAGGCCTTCGCCTTCGCCGTCGAACTGGCCGAGCGCCATGGCTACCGCTTCCTGTCCGCCTTCGACGATGCCGACGTGATCGCCGGCCAGGGCACGGTCGGCATCGAACTGGCACCGCATGCGCCGGACGTGGTGATCGTGCCGATCGGCGGCGGCGGCCTGGCCTCCGGCGTGGCGCTGGCACTGAAATCGCAGGGCGTGCGCATCATCGGTGCGCAGGTCGAGGGCGTCGATTCGATGGCCCGCGCGATCCATGGTGATGTCAACGAGATCGCACCGGTGCCGTCGCTGGCAGACGGCGTGCGGGTGAAGGTGCCCGGCTACCTGACCCGCCGCCTGTGCGCCTCGCTGCTGGACGACGTGGTGATCGTGCGCGAAGCCGAGCTGCGCGAGACCCTGGTCCGCCTGGCGCTGGAAGAACACATCATCGCCGAAGGCGCCGGTGCGCTGGCCTTGGCTGCCGGCCGCCGCGTGGCTGGCCGCCGCAAGTGTGCGGTGGTGTCCGGCGGCAACATCGATGCTGGCGTGCTGGCCGGCCTGCTGACCGACATCCGCCCGCGGCCGCCGCGCAAACCGCGCCGGCGCCGCAGTGAAACCCCACGCTCGCCCAGCAAGGCCAGCGCCCCCGCCTCCCCCACCTCTTCCCCTTCCCACCTGCAAGCCGTCGCGCCCGCTGTCGAGGAGATTTCCCTGTGACCACCATCGAACGAATTACCACCCCGCGCATCCGCATCTTCGACACCACCCTGCGTGACGGCGAGCAGTCCCCCGGCTGCAGCATGAGCCCGCCGCAGAAGCTGGTGATGGCGCGTGCGCTGGACGAACTGGGCGTGGACATCATCGAGACCGGCTTCCCGGCCAGCTCGCAGTCCGACCGCGAAGCGATGGCCCTGATCGGCCGTGAGCTGCGCCGCCCGAGCCTGACCCTGGCGGTGTTGTCGCGCTGCCTGCAGGCCGACATCGAAACCTCGGCACGCGCCCTGGAAGCAGCAGCCAATCCGCGCCTGCACCTGTTCCTGTCGACCAGCCCGCTGCACCGCGAGCACAAGCTGCGCATGACCCGAGAGCAGGTACTGGAGTCGGTACGCAGGCACGTCACCCTGGCCCGCACCTACGTCGACGACGTGGAGTTCTCGGCGGAGGATGCCACCCGCACCGAGCTGGACTACCTGATCGAAGTATCCCGCGTGGCGATCGCCGCCGGCGCGACCACCGTCAACCTGCCCGATACCGTCGGCTTCACCACGCCGGAAGAAATCCGCGCGATGTTCCAGCAGGTCATCGCCGGCGTGGCCGACGTGCCGAACGCAGCCAACGTGATCTTCAGCGCGCACTGCCACAACGACCTGGGCCTGGCCGTGGCCAACTCGCTGGCCGCCGTCGAAGGTGGCGCACGCCAGGTCGAGTGCACCATCAACGGCATCGGCGAACGCGCCGGCAACTGCTCGCTGGAAGAAATCGCCATGGTACTGAAGGTGCGCCAGGCCTTCTACGAGCAGGACACTGCGATCAACACCCCGCGCATCGTCGGCACCTCGCAGCTGCTGCAGCGCCTGGTCGGCATGCCGGTCCAGCGCAACAAGGCCATCGTCGGCGCCAATGCGTTCGCCCATGAATCGGGCATCCACCAGCACGGCATGCTGCGCCACCGCGGCACCTACGAAATCATGCGTCCGGAAGACGTGGGCTGGGAAGATTCGCAGATGGTGCTGGGCCGCCACAGTGGCCGCGCCGCGGTCGAATCGCGCCTGCGTGCGCTGGGCTTCTGGCTGGAAGAAGACGAGCTGAAGCTGGTCTTCGAGCAGTTCAAGGCGATGTGCGAGCAGCAGCGCGTGGTCACCGATGCCGACCTGCAGGCCTTGATGCAGGGCGGCGCCAACAACCAGGGCTACCGCCTGGCCTCGATGACCATCAGCGACGTCGGCAGCCGCGCCAATGCGCTGGTCGAACTGTCCGACCCGGAAGGCAACCGCGTGGCCGAAACCGCGCAGGGCGATGGCCCGGTCGATGCCCTGTTCGGCGCACTGTCCTCGGCCACCGGCGTGCAGCTGCAGCTGGACAGCTACCAGGTGCACAGCGTCGGCATCGGTGCCGATGCGCGTGGGGAAGCCAACCTGAGCGTGCGCCACGAAGGCGTGGAGTACGACGGCACCGGCACCAGCAAGGACATCATCGAAGCCTCCGCGCTGGCCTGGCTGGACGTAGCCAACCGCCTGCTGCGCCAGCGCCAGGCCGCCGCCAGCAGCACCGAAACCCCGACCGCCGCCACTGCCTGAGGAAACTGACATGAGCGCCTTCGACACCGCCACCACGGCCGCCGGCCAGCAGTGGAACGCCCAGGACTATGCGATCGATGCCGGCTTCGTGCCACTGCTCGGCGGTGCGGTGTCGCGCCTGCTCGACCCGCGCACCGGTGAACGCATCCTCGACCTGGGCTGTGGCGATGGCGTACTCAGCACCGAACTGGCCCTGAGCGGCGCACGCATCCACGGCGTGGACGCCTCGCCGGAACTGGTCAATGCCGCCCGCGCGCGGGGCGTCGATGCCCAGGTGATGGATGGCCGCGCGCTGACCTTCAACGCCGAGTTCGATGCGGTGTTCAGCAATGCCGCGCTGCACTGGATGGGCAGCCCGGACCGCGTGCTGGAAGGCGTGCGTCGTTCCCTGCGCCCCGGCGGCCGTTTCGTCGCCGAGTTCGGCGGCCATGGCAACGTGGCCACGATCATCGCCGCGGTGCAGGCCGCACGCGTTGCCCATGGCCATGGCGCCAGCACGTTCCAGTGGTATTTCCCCACTGCCGATGCCTACGCCGACCGCCTGCGCCAGCATGGGTTCCAGGTGCAGCTGATCGAAACCACGCCGCGCCCCACCGCGCTGCCGACCGGCGTGGCCGGCTGGCTGCGGGTGTTTGCCGCGCCGCTGCTGGACGATCTGCCGGCGGCCGCCCGCGCCACCGTGCGCGAGGCCGCCGTGGCTCTGCTGGACGATCTGCCGCGCGACGCAGCCGGCCAGCCGCTGGCCGACTACGTGCGCCTGCGCGTGCTCGCCCGCCGTCGCTGACTTGACCGTTCCACTTTCTTTATTGATGTTCGCTCTCTCGTACTTCTGCCAGGCATACGCATGACTTCCGCACCCCGCACCCTGTACGACAAACTGTGGGACGCCCACGTGGTGGTTCCCGAATCCGACAGCGCCCCCGCCGTGCTGTACATCGACCTGCACCTGATCCACGAGGTCACCTCGCCGCAGGCGTTCACCGAGCTGCGTTCGCGCGGCCTGACGCCACGCCGCCCGGATCGCACCAAGGCGTCGATGGACCACTCCACCCCAACCCTGCCGGCCGGTGCCGACGGCAAGCTGCCCTACGCCAGCGCCGCCTCCGAAGCGCAGGTCGCCACCCTGGCGCGCAACTGCGCCGAGCATGGCATCGAACTGTTCGACATGGCCTCGGACAACCGCGGCATCGTCCACGTCATCGCCCCGGAGCAGGGTTTCACCCAGCCCGGGATGACCATCGTCTGCGGTGACAGCCACACCTCCACCCACGGCGCGTTCGGTTCGCTGGCCTTCGGCATCGGCACCAGCGAAGTCGGCCACGTGCTGGCCTCCCAGTGCCTGCTTCAGCGTAAGGCCAAGACCTTTGCGATCACCGTTGATGGCCCGCTGGCGCCCGGCGTCGGGGCCAAGGACGTAGTCCTGCACATCATCGGCGTGATCGGCGTCAACGGTGGCACCGGCCACGTCATCGAGTTCCGCGGCAGCACCATCGAGGCGATGGACATGGAACAGCGCATGACCCTGTGCAACATGTCGATCGAAGCCGGTGCGCGTGCCGGCATGGTCGCCCCGGACCAGGTCACCTTCGACTTCGTGGCCGCTACCCCGCGCGGCCCCAAGGGCGCCGACTTCGACGCCGCGGTGGCCCGCTGGCAGCAGCTGCGCAGTGATGAAGGGGCATGCTTCGACAGCGAAGTGCGCATCGATGCCGCCGACATCCGCCCGACGCTGACCTGGGGCACGCACCCGGGCACCGCCATCGCCGTGGACATGCCCATCCCCGCCGCCAACGATGCTGCCGCGCAGAAGGGCCTGGACTACATGCACTTGCAGGCCGGCAAGGCTCTCGCCGGGACGCCGGTGGACGTGGTGTTCGTCGGCTCGTGCACCAATGGCCGCCTGAGCGACATGCGCGAAGTGGCGCAGGTGCTGCGTGGCCGCCACATCGCCGAGGGCGTGCGGATGCTGGTGGTGCCGGGCTCGGAAATCGTCAAGCGCCAGGCCGAGGCCGAAGGCATCCACGAGATCGTGCGCGCGGCCGGTGCCGAATGGCGCGAGCCGGGCTGCTCGATGTGCATCGCAATGAACGGTGACCTGGTCGCGCCCGGCCAGCTGGCGGTGAGCACCAGCAACCGCAACTTCGAGGGTCGCCAGGGTCCCGGTTCGCGCACCCTGCTGGCCTCGCCGATGAGCGCGGCGTGGGCCGCGGTGAAGGGCCAGGTGGCCGATACCCGCGAACTGTTCGCACAGGAGGTCGCGTAATGGCCGGTTTCCGTACCCTGACCTCGTCAAGCGTGGTGCTGGCGCAGACCAACATCGACACCGACCAGATCATTCCGGCGCGGTTCCTGTCCACCACCGAACGCGCCGGCCTGGGCCGCAACGCATTCAATGACTGGCGCTGGCAGGCCGACGGTTCGCCGGTGGCCGACTTCGCCTTCAACCAGCCGCACAACGCCGGCCGCAGCATCCTGCTGGCCGGCCGCAACTTCGGCTGCGGTTCCTCGCGCGAGCATGCGCCGTGGGCACTGACCGACCTGGGTCTGCGCGCCATCGTCAGCAGCGAGATCGCCGACATCTTCCGCGGCAACTCGCTGAAGAACGGCCTGCTGCCGATCGTGCTGGATGAAGCCGACGTGCAGGCGCTGATGCAGCGCCCGGACGACGCGCTGACCATCGACGTGGCCGCGCGCGAGCTGCGCACCCCCGACGGCCGCGTCTATTCGTTCCCGCTGGACGGCTTCTCGCAGACCTGCCTGCTGGAAGGTGTCGACCAGTTGGGGTATCTGTTGGGCCGTGTCCCTGAAATCGACCGTTATGAGAGTGAGCATGCACGCTGAAATTGTTGTCCTGCCCGGTGATGGCATCGGCCCTGAAGTCGCCGCCGCCGCGGTTGCCGTCCTGAAGGCCGTCGCCGAACGCTTCAACCACACCTTCACCTTCAGCGAGCACGATATCGGTGGCATCGCCATCGACCGCCACGGCGAGCCGCTGCCGGCCGCCACCCTCACCGCCTGCCAGGCCGCCAACGCGGTGCTGCTGGGCGCCGTGGGTGGCCCGAAGTGGTCCGACCCGAACGCCAAGGTGCGTCCGGAACAGGGCCTGCTGGCGATCCGCAAGGCACTGGGCCTGTACGCCAACCTGCGCCCGGTGCGCACCCATGAAGCCGCGCTGCATGCCTCGCCGATCAAGGCCGAGCTGCTGCAGGGCGTGGACTTCGTGGTGGTGCGCGAACTGACCGGCGGCATCTACTTCGGCGACAAGACCCGCGACGCCGACAGCGCCAGCGACCTGTGCCGCTACACCGTGGCCGAGATCGAGCGCGTGCTGCGCAGCGCTTTCCGCCTGGCCCAGCAGCGCCGCGGCAAGGTCACTTCGGTGGACAAGGCCAACGTGCTGGAAACCTCGCGCCTGTGGCGTGACGTGGCCGCGCGCATCGGCCGCGAGGAATTCCCGGACATTGCACTGGAACACCAGCTGGTCGATTCGATGGCCATGCACCTGCTGGCCAAGCCGCGCGAGTACGACGTGATCGTCACCGAGAACATGTTCGGCGACATCCTCACCGATGAAGCCTCGATGCTGGCCGGTTCGCTGGGCCTGCTGCCGTCGGCCTCGCTGGGTGAGCCGGGCGCGGTGGGCATCTACGAACCCATCCACGGTTCGGCCCCGGACATCGCCGGCAAGGGCATTGCCAACCCCTACGCGACCCTCTTCAGCGCCGCGATGCTGCTGCGCCATTCGCTGGACCTGGAGGCCGAAGCCGCTGCGGTGGAAGCCGCCGTGCACGCGGTGCTGGATGACGGCGTGTTCACCGCCGATCTCGCGGCCAAGGGGCAGGCGGTCAGCACCGCTGCCGCCACCGACGCGGTGCTTGCCAAGCTGAAGTGATTTCAGGAAGGGGTCGGATCCTTTTCTGCAGGAAAAGGCTCTGCCCCCGGCAACTGCCGTCGAGCATGGCTGCACTGCCCCCTGCCGGTGCAGCCACCCATGGGCTGGCTGCACTGTAGATCCACGCCATGCGTGGATGGGGTCGGATCCTTTCCGCAGGAAAGGCTTCCACCCTGCCAACCGCAGTCGAGCATGGCTCGACTCTACAGGGGTCGGGCTCCGACCCCGGCAACGGCAGTCGAGCAAGCTCGACTCTAGTCGCCCGGCTTGACCCGGAACCAGGCCGCGTACAGTGCGGGCAGGAACACCAGGGTCAGCACGGTGCCGACGATCAGCCCGCCCATGATCGAGATCGCCATCGAGCCGTAGAACGCGCTGCGCGACAGCGGGATCATCGCCAGCACGGCGGCGAGCGCGGTCAGCACGATCGGGCGGAAACGGCGCACTGTGGCGTCGATGATCGAATGCCAGCGGTCATGGCCGGCATCGATGTCCTGCTGGATCTGGTCGATCAGGATCACCGAGTTGCGCATGATCATGCCGGCCAGCGCGATGGTACCCAGCAGCGCCACGAAGCCGAACGGCGCATGGAACAGCAGCAGGAACAACGTGGCACCGATGATGCCCAGCGGCGCGGTCACCAGCACCATCGCCGCCCGCGAGAAGCTGC
This sequence comes from Stenotrophomonas sp. STEN054, assembly GCF_056854535.1. Classification (NCBI taxonomy): domain Bacteria; kingdom Pseudomonadati; phylum Pseudomonadota; class Gammaproteobacteria; order Lysobacterales; family Lysobacteraceae; genus Stenotrophomonas; species Stenotrophomonas sp. STEN054. Next base: position 69,696 of record NZ_JBXFWG010000014.1, read on the forward strand.
GCAGCTGCAGCATCAGCAGGGTCGCCACCACGATCAGGAACAGCGGCATGCCGGCCTTGATCGAATCCTGGCCGCGTGCCGAATCCTCCACCGTGCCGCCGGTTTCCAGCAGGTAGCCGCTGGGCAGCTGCGCACGGATGCCATCCAGCGTCGGCAAGAGCTGCTGCACCACGTCCAGCGGCTGCATGCCATCACCGATGTCGGCCCGCACGGTCACCGTCGGCAGGCGGTTGCGGTGCCAGATGATGCCGTCCTCGAAGCCGTACTCCATCGTCGCCACCTGCGACAGCGTGATGCTGCCACCGTTGGCGGTGGGCATCGCCAGGCTGGACAGCAGCTCCAGCTGGTCACGCTCGTCGGCCGGGCCACGCAGCAGCATCTCGATCTGGCGATTGCCTTCGCGGTACACGCTCACCGACTGCCCGGCCAGGGAACTGGCCAGGAACTGGCTGACCTGCGCACTGCTCACGCCCAGCGCGCGCGCGCGCGCCTGGTCGATCACCAGGCGCACCACCTTGCTCGGCTCGCTCCAGTCCAGGTTGACGTTGATGACGTGCGGGTTCTCGCGCACCTTGGCCTCGACCTGACGCGCGATGGCCTGCACCTGCTCGATGTGCTCGCCTGACACGCGCATCTGCACCGGGTAGCCCACCGGCGGGCCGTTTTCCAGGCGGGTCACGCGCATCTGCACGTCGGGGAACTGCGGGATGACGTCCTTCATCAGCCAGGTGCGCACGGTTTCGCGGGCGTGGGTGTCCTTGGCCAGCACCACGAACTGGGCGAAGTTGGTCGCCGGCAGCTGCTGGTCCAGCGGCAGGTAGAAGCGCGGCGAACCGGTGCCTACGTAGGACACGTAGTTGGCGATGCCCTCACGCCCGTGCAGCAGCTTTTCCAGCTTCTCGGCCTGGGCCTGGGTCGAGCGCAGCGAGGCGCCTTCGGCCAGTTCGATGTCGACCATCAGTTCCGGCCGGGTCGAATCGGGGAAGAACTGCTGCGGCACGAAACGGAACATCATCAGCGAGAACACGAACAGGCCGATGGTCGCGGCGATCACCCACCAGCGATGGCGCAGGCAGGCATCCAGGAAGCGGCGGAAGCGCTGGTAGAACGGCCGCTGGTAGGGGTCGTGGTCGTGGTCGTGACCGTGCTGCGCCGGGGCGATCAGGTAGGCCAGCGCCGGGAAGCGGTCGGCCCACTCCCGGCGCCGGGCCAGCCAGCGCGCGGACAGGCTGCCCGGCTTCGGCGGCTGCGGATTGAACAGGTCCGGCAGCATCTTGTCGCCAAGGTAGGGGATGAACAGCACCGCTGCGATCCACGACACCACAAGCGCGATGGTCACCACCTGGAACAGCGAGCGGGTGTACTCGCCCGTGCTCGACGCGGCAGTGGCGATCGGCAGGAAGCCAGCCGCGGTGATCAGCGTACCGGTCAGCATCGGGAACGCGGTCGATTCCCAGGCGAAGCTGGCCGCACGCAGGCGGTCGTAGCCCTGCTCCATCTTGGTGGCCATCATCTCCACCGCGATGATCGCATCGTCCACCAGCAGGCCCAGCGCCAGCACCAGCGCGCCCAGCGAGATCTTGTGCAGGCCGATGCCGAAGTAATGCATGACGAAGAAGGTCATCGCCAGCACCAGCGGAATGGTCACGCCCACCACCAGGCCGGTACGCAGGCCCAGCGAGAAGAAGCTGACCAGCAGCACGATCACCACGGCCTCGGTCAGCACCTGCACGAACTCGCCGACGGACTCGTCCACCGCCTGCGGCTGGTCGGAGACCTTGCGCAGCTGCATGCCGGTGGGCAGGGTCTTCTGCAGGCGCTCGAACTCCGCATCCAGGTTCGCACCCAGCTTGAGAATGTCGCCGCCGTCCTTCATCGCCACGGCCAGGCCGATGGCCTCTTCACCCATGAAGCGCATCTTCGGCGAGGCCGGATCGGCGAAGCCGCGCTTGACCTCGGCGATGTCGCCCAGGTGCACGGTGCGCTCGCCGGCACGCACCGGGAACTGGCGGATCGCCTCGATGCTGTCGAACTGGCCGGTGACGCGCAGCTGCACGCGGTCGGTCGGCGTTTCGAAGAAGCTGGTACCGGCAATCGCGTTCTGGTCAGCCAGCGCCTGCTGCACCTGCTGCATCGACAGGCCCAGCGTGGCCAGGCGGGTGTTGGACAGCTCGATCCACACCTTCTCGTCCTGCAGGCCGACCAGATCGATCTTGCCCACGTCGGGCACGCGCTGCAGTTCCAGCTGGATGCGGTCAGCGTAGTCACGCATCACCGCATAGTCGAAGCCCTTGCCGGTGAGCGCGTAGATGTTGCCGTAGGTATCGCCGAACTCATCGTTGTAGAACGGGCCGACGATCTCGCGCGGCAACGTCGCGCGGATGTCGCCCACGCGCTTGCGCACCTGGTACCACAGGTCCGGGATCTGCCTGGAACGCAGGCTGTCGCGGGCCATGAAGATCACCTGCGATTCGCCCGGGCGCGAGTATGAGCGGATGAACTCGTATTCGCCGGTGTTCATCAGCGCCTTTTCGATCGGCTCGGTCACCTGCCGCGACACCTGCTCGGCGGTGGCGCCGGGCCATTGCGTGCGGATCACCATCGCCTTGAAGGTGAACGGCGGGTCCTCGGACTGGCCGAGGTGCTTGTACGACCACGCGCCGATCACGGCGAAGGCGAGCATGGCGAACAGCACCAGCGGACGATTGGCCAGCGCCCACTCGGAAAGATTGAAGCGGCTCACCGGCTTACTCCTTGGCCTTCGGCGCGGCGGCCGGCGTGGCCGGCTTCAGCACCGGGCGGTTCTGCCGGTCCACGGCGGTCACCGGCTGGCCGGCGCGCAGCAGGTGGCCACCCGCGGCCACCACCCAATCACCTGCAGCGACGCCGGACAGCACCGGCACGCTGTCGCTGCCATAGGCACCGGTGGTGACGGCCACTTCCTTCAGCGTGCTGCTGGCCGGGTCCACCACCCAGACACTGGAGGCGCCGTTGGCACCGCGCTGCAGGGCAGCCAGCGGCAACTGCAGGGTGCCGTTGCGTCCGGCGCTGCTGAACACCCGCGCGCTCTGCCCCAGCTCGACATCGGCCAGCGCTTCGGCGGCCAGGCTGACGCGGGTGGCGTAGGTGCGCGCCTGCGGGTCGGCCGCAGCGGCGATCTCGCGGATCGTGCCCGGCAGGCGCTGGCCCGGCCGGTTCCACAGTTCCACCTGTACCGGCTGGCCCACCGCGTAGTCGCGGAAGGTCGCTTCGGGCAGGTCGATCAGCACTTCGCGGGCGCCATCGGCAGCCAGGTTGAAGATGGTCTGGCCGGCCGACACCACCTGCCCGGCCTCGGCCTCGCGGCTGGCGATCACGCCGTCGGCCGGCGCGCGCAGCTGGGCATAACCCGCCTGGTTGCGCAGCACGTCGAGGTTGGCGCGGGCCGCGTTGGCCTGGCCCTGTGCGGCCTTGAAGGCGGCACTCTGCTGGTCCAGCTGCGAGCGGCTGACCAGCTGCTGGTCGGCCAGCACCTGGTAGCGCTTGAGGTCATCGCGGGTACGCGCCAGGTCGGCTTCGGCCGCAGCCAGCTGTGCCTGCGAGGCGCGGGCCTGCAGGGCGAAGTCGGCCACGTCCAGCTCGGCCAGCACGTCGCCCTTCTTCACCCGCTGGCCGGCATCGACGTGGCGCTTGACCAGGTTGCCGCCCACGCGGAACGACAGCGGACTTTCCTGGCGGGCCCGGATGGTGCCCGGGAACGACGCCGCGCCCTGACCGGCCTGCTCGCCCGGATGCAGCACCAGTACCGGCACCGCGGCCTGCGGCGCCTGCTCCGGCCCTGAACAGGCGGCCAGCGCCACCACCCACACCCAACTGCCCAGCCAGCGCACGCTCTTCATCGATCAACGTCCTGAAAACACAGGGTTCAAACGCGGGGGAGCCGGCACGAGGGCCGACCCCAATTTAGTAAACTGGCCGGTATAGTATAAATATCGAACCGGTTGGTCTAGTATTACGGGAATGAGTTCTCCCACTTCCCGCAAAGCATCGGCCAAGCCTGCTGGCAAGGCCGCCGGTCCCGGGCGTCCGAAGGACCTCGGCAAGCGCGCGGCGATCCTCGAAGCGGCCAAGACCCTGTTCGTCGAACAGGGCTATACCGGCGTGAGCATGGACAGCATCGCCGCCCAGGCGGGCGTATCGAAGCTGACCGTTTACAGCCATTTCGGCGATAAAGAAACGCTTTTCACCGAAGCTGTGCAGTCCAAGTGCATGGAGATGCTGCCGGACGCGCTGTTCGTGGCCGATGCCGAAGGCCCGCTGCGCGACCAGCTGCTGGGTATCGGCCAGGCCTTCTTCGAGATGATCACCTCCGATGCGGCGATCTCGGTGCAGCGGGTGATGATGGCCCCGGAGACCGACGAACGCCTGCGCGAACTGTTCTGGCAGGCCGGCCCGGAACGCACGTGCGAGGCGCTGGCCGATTTCCTGCGTTCGCGCACCGCGCGCGGCGAGCTGGAGATCAGCGATTTCCGCCTGGCCGGCCAGCAGTTCCTGACCCTCATCAAGGGCGAGGTGCACATGAACCGGATGTGCGGCATGCCGCTGTCACCGGGACAGTGCGATGCTTCCAGCCACGTGCCCGACAGCGTCGATTTCTTCCTTCGCGCCTATGCGCCGCGAGGGCCGGGGACCGCCTGAAACACCAAACTGAACGAACCGGAGGTCGCGATGACTTCCGGCACTGCGACCCCGGCCGCCCGAAAGCTGATGCTCTGGGCGCGCCGCCGGCCTCCGGCACCGGTAAAATGGCCGGCCCACTGCGCTGGATTTGAACCTCATGACGATTGATTACGCCCACGCCCGCGAACTGATGGTGGAACAGCAGATCCGTCCCTGGGATGTGCTGGACATCAAGGTGCTCGACGTGCTCGCCCGCCTGCCGCGCGAGGCCTTTGTCGCTGACGCGCACCGGGCGCTGGCCTATGCCGACGTCGAACTGCCGATCGGCAACGGCCAGAAGATGATGAAGCCGGTCATCGAGGGCCGTACCCTGCAGGCGCTGGATCTGCAGCCGGGTGACGAAGTGCTGGAAATCGGCACCGGCAGCGGCTTCCTTTCGGCCTGTATCGGCGCGCTGGCGCGCGACGTGCTGAGCCTTGAAATCGATCCGGAGCTGGCCGCCGCTGCACGCGCCCGCCTGGATGCTTCGGGCCTGGGCACCAACGTCCGCGTCGAAGTGGCCGATGCCCTGGCCTGGCAGACCGAGCGCCGTTTTGACGTGATCTGTGTCACTGGCGCGGTCGACGTGGTGCCGTCACAGTTCGCCTCGTGGCTGCGTCCCGGTGGTCGCCTGTTCGTGATCCACGGCCGCTCGCCGGCGATGGAAGCCCTGCTGGTCAAGGCCGATGGCAGCACCGAATCGCTGTTTGAAACCGATATCGATTACCTGCGTGGTGCCGCCCCGGCCCCCCAGTTCCACCTCTGAGTCCAAGGAAGCCGCAATGATCCGCCGATCCCTCGCTGTTGCGCTGGCCACTGCCCTGCTGCCGTTGTCCGCCCATGCCGCCGACCTGCTGCAGGTCTACGAAATGGCACGCAATGGCGATCCGCAACTGTCGGCCGCCGAATCAACCCGGCTGTACGACAAGGAAGGCGCCGTGCAGGCGCGTGCCGCGCTGCTGCCGCAGATCAACGGCACCGCCTCGTTGAACCGCACGCGCACCGAGGCCGATGCCGATGCCAACACCGGCACCGTCACCAGCAAGCGCCGCAACTACACGATCGACGGCAGCCAGACGCTGTTCAACTGGACGCAGATCAGCAACCTGCGCTCGCAGCGTGAGCTGAGCAAGGCGGCGGATTTCACCCTCGATTCGGCCAACGACAGCCTGATCGTGCGCACCTCGGCAGCCTACTTCAACGTGCTGGTGGCGATCGAATCGCTGAACGCCGCACAGACCAATGAAGCGGCCGCGAAGAAGCAGTTCGACTTCGCCGACAAGCGCCTGGAAGTGGGCCTGGCGCCGATCACCGACGTGCACGAAGCGCGTGCCCAGTATGACCAGGCGCGCGCCAACACCATCGTTGCGCAGAATACCCTGGCTGATAACTACCAGGCCCTGACCGAACTGACCGGCCAGCCGGTGATGAACCTGAAGGGCCTGCCGGCCGACTTCCGTCCGGAAGTGCCGGCCAACCGCGGCAACATCAGCGAACTGGTGCAGCAGGCGACCAGCCAGAACCCGGCGCTGAAGGCGCAGGAACTGAAGGTCAGCGCGGCTGAAGCCGGCGTGCAGGCTGCACGTGGCGGCCACTACCCGACCCTGTCACTGGGCGGCAGCTGGGGCAAGAGCGCGACCTGGGGCGACAGCGTCGGTTCCGGTTCGCTGTCCCCGGATGCGCGCACCAACAGCATCGGCCTGACCCTGAGCGTGCCGATCTTCTCCGGCGGTGCCACCCAGTCCGGCGTGCGCCAGGCGCTGGCCCAGCGTGACATCGCCCAGGACGGCTACGAGCAGCAGAAGCGTGCCCTGGACCGCAACACCCGCAATGCCTACCAGACCCTGGTGCAGGGCATCAGCGAAGTGGAAGCCCGGCGCCTGGCGGTGGTTTCGGCGCAGAGCGCGTATGACGCGTCGCAGGTCGGCCTGGAAGTGGGTACCCGCACCGTGCTGGACGTGATCCAGAACCAGCGTATCCTGTTCTCGGCGCAGCTGGACTACGCCAACGCCCGCTACACCTTCCTGCAGAACCGCCTGCTGCTGAGCCAGTCGCTCGGTGCGCTGGATGTGGCCGAACTGCAGGACATCAATCGCCTGCTGACCCAGGATGCCGGCAACCCGGCCACGACCACGAACTGAGTCGTCGCCTGCTGGTAGAACGAAAAAGCCACCCGCGAGGGTGGCTTTTTTGTGGGTGCGGGTCGCGAGGCCTGCATCCACGCATGGCGTGGATCCACGGGGGCGCGTGCATCCACGCATGGCGTGGATCCAGGGGCAGTAGAGTCACTCCATGCGTGGCTGCCGTCCGCGACCGCGCCGCCCTACGCCAGCCAAAGCTGGATCTGCCGGGCCAGCGGCGCCAGGCACAACACGGCCGCCAACGGCGCCAACAGGTAGATCAACATCGTGCGCTGCCGCGGCATCTGGCCCTGTGGGCGCAGCAGACCCAGGCACACCACCGCCAGCAACGGCAGCACGCCAAGGCCTGGCGGCAGCACCGCGCGCTCAGGCAGCCAAGGCACCAGCAGCATCCCCAGCGCAGCCATACCCAAGGCCAGCGTCGCCCGCCCCGGGTCACAATCATCGTGATCAGCGGCACCGGCACCCGGCCGCCACCACAGCGCAGGCAGCAGTTCCACCGCCAGCAGCAGCACCACCACCTGCAGCGCCATCAGCCCGGCCCAGCCTGCCACCGGCAGCAGCGGCAGCATCCACTGCAGCTGCGGTACCGCCTGCACGGCCACCGACAGCGGTCGCGTGCTGTCCAGCGCCACGAACTGCACCAGGCCCGACTGCAGCACCGCCAGCCCCATCAGCAGCAGCATGGCCGCCAGGACCGCACTACCCGCCACCTGGGTCAGTTGCCGGTGCGGACGCTGCACCCGGGGCGCCACGCCCAGCAGCAGTCCCGCGCTGGCAAACACCCCCAACAGCGGCACGGCCGCAGCCACCACGCCACCAAGGCCGAAGCGATGCGGCCCGGTGGAGGACGGCATCCACGGCACCCAGTTGCCGTAATGCACGTAGCGCGCGGCCAGCAGCACCAGCAGCAGGCCCAGGCCCACTTTCACGGCCAGCAGCACGCAGGCGACCAGCAGTGCACGGCGGGGCCGCAGCATGGCCGCAAGGCCGACCGGCAGCAGGCCCAGCGCCGCCGCCATGGATATCGGCAGCCAGCGCTGCGGTGGTTCGCCCAAGGCACTGGCTGCGGCGTACAGGTGGCGCACTCCCGACTGCGCGGCGCCAGCCAGGGTCGCCAGAAGGTCCAGCAGCAGCAGGGTCAGCAGAACGGCCGCAAGCCGCCGCCCGCACACACCCTGCAACAACGCAGGCAACCCTGCCGCATCCGCCGTGCGGCGCATCACCTCACGCAGGCAGAACAGCAGCGGCGCCGTGCCCACGGCCGCCAGCAACAGGCTCAGTACGATGGCCGGTCCCGCGCGCGCCGCGGTGTTCTGCCCCACCAGCGCGATCACGCTGCCCCCGATCAGCAGGGTGAGCGCCATGACCAGCAGATGGTCCCTGCCCAACCGGTCGAGCGCCGCGCGCCCACTGCGCAGATCGGCACCGCTGTCGTCCTTCATTGCAAGCTCCCTTGATGCTGTCCAAGCATGGTGGACATCAGGCTGGCAGCCTGGATCGAGGGACGGAATCAGAATCGGCTGAATGTATGTCGCGCTGTGATGGCAGACACGGCAGGCAAGAATCAACGGTGTGACTGCGACAGCGCAACGGGCGTCAAGCAGGCTTGAATCTGTTGAACGCGACAGTGCCGGGACGGCAGCGTGCGCTGGCCTCAGTCGCGCGGCGGCGGCAGATGCGGCGCGACCAGCGCCAGCGTACGCTGCAGGGCCCCGCGACCGTTGCTCACGAGCGTGCATCCGGCCCGCGCCATGTCTTCGCGGGCCTGCGCGTCGTCCAGCAGGTGCTGCAGCAGATCGCCCACCGCCTGCACGTCCTCGCCGATCAGCAGCGCCCCGGCCTCGCGCATGCGCCGCGAGATCTCGGAGAAATTATGCAGGTGCGGACCGGTCACCGCAGCCGTGCCCATCGCCGCCGGTTCCAGCAGGTTGTGCCCGCCGATGGCCTGCAGGCTGCCGCCGACAAAGGCGACCTGCGCGCAGCCGTAGAACGGCATCAGTTCACCCAGCGTATCGATGACGAACACCTCGGTGCCCGCACCCGGCCATTGGTGCGCACGGCGCGTGGCCACGCTCCAGCCCTGCTCGCGGGCCAGCGCTTCGACCTTCGGGAAGCGTTCGGGATGGCGTGGTGCCCACAGCAGCAGCAGGTCCGGATGGCGCTCGCGCAGGCGCCGATGCAGGTCGATCACCGCCTGCTCTTCGCCATCGTGGGTGCTGGCAGCGATCCACACCGGCCGCGAAGCCGGCACCTGCGCATGGAACTGGGCCACGAACGGCCGCACGTCCGGCGTGGTGATGTCGAACTTCAGGTTGCCCAGCGCCTGTACCTGCTCCGGCGCCGCGCCGAGCTGCACGAAGCGCGCCGCATCGTCTTCCGACTGTGCGGCCACGCAGGTGACGGTGCGCAGCGCGCGGCGGATCAGCGCGGCCAGCACCCGGTAGCCGCGCAGCGAGCGGGCCGACAGGCGGGCGTTGAGGATGTAGACCGGGATGCGGCGGTCGCGGCAGCCGAACAGCATGTTCGGCCACAGCTCGGTTTCCAGGATCAGCGCCAGGCTGGGCCGGAAATGGCCGAGGAAACGATTGACGCTGCCCGGCACGTCATACGGCAGGTAGACGTGGTCCAGCGCATCGCCCCACAGGGCGCGCACCCGCTCCGACCCGGTCGGGGTGATGGTGGTGATGACCCAGCGGATGTCCGGGCGCTGCTCGCGCAGGGCGTTGACCAGTGGCGCGGCGGCGTTGACCTCGCCCACCGAGACGGCGTGCAGCCAGACCCGCGGCTGGCCGGTGGGCTGGGGATAGGACGCATAGCGTTCATCCCAGCGCCGGAAGTATTCACGGACCCGGAAGCCGCGCCACACCAGGTGGTACACGGTGATCGGCAGCAGGATGTAGAGCACGGCCGAATACAGGCCGCGCAGGATCCATTCGACAGGGTCTTTACGCATGCGGCAAGGATACGGGAGCCCCCCGGGAAAGACACGCGGCGGGGTTGGTAGAATGGCGGCATGTCCGATGCCTCTACCGCCGTCCGCCCATCCCTGGCCGATCCCCGCAACTGGCCGATGTTCGCGGCCATGTTCGCCGCCTTCGGCATCGCCCGGCTGCCCTGGATGCTGCAGCGCGCGCTTGGCCGCGGCGTCGGCTGGATCACCTGGCGCCTGCTCGGCAGCCGCCGCCGTGCCGCCGAGGTGAACCTGAAGCTGTGCTTCCCCGAGAAGGACGAAGCCTGGCGCAACCGCCTTGTGCGCGACAGCTTCGACGCCCTCGGCGTGGGCATCTTCGAGTGCGCGCGTTCGTGGTGGGGCAGCATCGACAGCATCCGCCCGCAGGTGCAGATCGAGGGCCTGGAGCACCTCAAGCAGATGCAGGCCGAAGGCCGCGGCGTGCTGCTGGTGTCGGGCCATTTCATGACCCTGGAGATGTGCGGCCGCCTGCTGTGCGACCACGTCGACCTGTCGGGCATGTACCGCAAGCACAAGAACCCGGTGTACGAATGGGCGGTGAAGTTCGGCCGGCTGCGCTACGCCAAGGCGATGTACGCCAACGAAGACATCCGTGCCACCGTGCGCCACCTGAAGAAGGGCGGCTTCCTGTGGTACGCGCCGGACCAGGACATGCGCGGCAAGGACACCGTGTTCGTGCCGTTCTTCGGCCACACCGCCGCCACCATCACCGCCACCCACCAGCTGGCGCGGATGACCGGCTGCGCGGTGATCCCCTACTTCCACCGCCGCGAAGGCGGGAAGTACTTCCTGAAGATCGGCGCGCCGCTGCAGAACTTCCCCAGCGAGGACGTGGAAGCCGATACCACGCGGGTCAACCAGGCCATCGAACAGATGGTGCGCGAGGCCCCGGACCAGTACCTGTGGATCCATCGGCGGTTCAAGCGCCAGCCCGGCGGCCGCAGCGATTTCTACAAGTAGATCCACGCCATGCGTGGATGATGCCCGGCTGCACCCGTCACCGCGCCGTCCACGCATGGCGTGGATCTACAGCGGCCACCGGCACCACGCATAGGGGTACTCCCCCACCTCGCCGGCCAACCCGGCGCGGATCGGGTTGGCCATGATGTACATCGCCTTTTCCTGCAATGACTCGTCGCTGCGCACCGCATGGCCGTGGTACCCGTGCTGCCATAGCGCGCCGCGCCGGCCCAGCTGCTGGTTCAGCAGGCGGCTGCTGCGGGATTTGAGCAGGGACATGCACTCGGCGAGCGTGCCCTTCTGCAGTTCCATCAGCCAATGCAGGTGGTCGGGCATCACCACCCAGGCAAGGCTGTGGGTGATGCCCGCCCGCTCGACGAAGCGCAGAGCGTCGACCAGAACCGCGACGTTGGCGGCATCGGCGAAGAAGGCTTCACGGCCGATGGTGATCGTGGTCAACGAGTACACGGTGCCGGTGCTGGAGTGGCGATAGTAGCGGAGTCTTGGGCTGGCCATGGCGCCAGCGTGCGATACGTTTGAGCACGCCGGTATTGGGAGGTTGCCCGTATTGGTGTCGGGAAAGCTCCATCCACGCATGGCGTGGATCTACTGCAACGCCCTCGGCGGATCCACGCCACGCGCGGATGATTCCAGTACATCCACGCCATGCGTGGATGCGCGATCACACCGCTTTCGGTGCGTCGTCCGGTTCGCGGGCCAGCAGGGTGCCGACGAACAACGCGGCCAACAACACCGTCACCCCGCCCCAGAACGCGGAATAGAACGCGAGGTGGGTGTTGAGCGGGAACACGGTGGCGGCCAGCGCCAGCATCGCCGGGCGCGCGCGATCACGGGCCGCGGGCGGCGCGAAGCGCCAGGCCCGCCACGCCTGGGCGACGGCGGCCAGCCACAGCAGCAGGCCGAGCACGCCGGTTTCGGCGAGGATTTCCAGCACGATCTGATGTGCGTGCAGCGCCGGTTCGGCGCCCCACACTGCGGGCCCATCGTCACCGACGCACTGCGGGTACGCATCGCGGAAGCCGCGTGCGCCCACGCCGTTGATCGGGTGCCCGGCAATCATGCAACCGGCCGCACTCCAGATGCGCCCACGCCCGGACAGTGCCCGGTCGACGCCCTCGGTGCCACCGTCCCAGGCCAACGCGGTGCGCGCCACGCGCTCGCGCAGCTGCGGAACGCTGGCGGTCAGTGCCGCCGCGGCCAGCAGGCCGGCCACCGCCAGCAGACCCAGCCGCTGCCAGCCGAGCTGGCGCACGCCGCTGTAGGCCACGATCACCGCGAAGGTGATCCACGACGCGCGCGAACCCGCCAGCAGCAGCACGATGGCCAGCGCCGCACCGGCGAGCAGCCAGCCCGGCGTGCCGAAGCGGCGTGCGGCGGGGAGCAGCAGGAACGGCGAGAGGCTGGCAAGGACCTGGCCGAACTTGAGGTTGCACGGCCCCAGCGGACCACTGAGGCGGTCAGCCAAAGCCATTTCCTCGGCCGGGCACAGCGCATGGCCGCTGACGGCGAACTTCAGCTGCTGCAACGACCAGAACCACGGGCTGGTGCCCGCCACTGCCTGCACCAGCGCATCCAGCGTCCACAGGGCGGTGATCAGCGCCAGGCCACCGAAGATCAGGCGGCGCCGCTGCGGGGTGGCCACGGCAATCGCCACCAGCCACATGAAGGGCAGGTAGCGCAGGCCGGCGGCCGCCTTGGTCCACGACGCCGCCGGGTCGATCGCATCGAAGGCAGAAAACGCCTGCGGCAACCAGTAACCGAGGAACAGGATCGAGGTCAGTGCCCACGCGGCGGGTGTCAGCAGGTGCGGGCGGCGCTGCAGGCGGCGCATGATCATGCGCACCGCGGCATACACCGCGCCGAGGCCGAGCACGGTTTCGGCGATGCCCGGCAACGGCCACAGGGCTACGTAGGCCAGCACCCACCATGGTGCCCAGCGCCCGGCGCGCTCGTCACCCGCGATGGGTGCGGCGTCAGCCTGCAAGGTCGGCATAGAGGCGGAGGGTGTCGCGCTGCATGGTCTGCAGGGTAAACGGGATACGGCTCGGCAACGACGGCGGCTGCGCCAGCAGGGCCAGCGCACGTTCACCCAGCGCCTGTGCATCGCCCGGCGGCACGGCGCCGGCCGGCTGCAGCTGCCGCAGCAGTTCGCCCACGCCACCATGGTCCCAGCCCAGCACCGGGCGGCCGACCGACAGCGCCTCGACCACGGTTCGGCCGAACGCCTCTGGCTTGTCCGACAGCTGCAGGACCAGATCGCTGGCCGCATAGGCCTGGGCGATGCGCGCGGTCGGGGTGCTGATCTGCACCGCCTCGGCCACGCCCAGCGCGGCCGCCTGGCGGCGCAGCTCGGCCACGTAGCCTTCGCGGCCAGGCTCGTCGGTGCCCAGCATCCACACCTGTGCCGGCACGCCGGCAGCGCGCACGTCGGCCAGCAGCTGCAGTGCGTGCGCATGGCCCTTCAGGCGGGTGCCACGGCCCGGCAGCAGCAGCAGCGGGCCGTCGACCCGGGCCAGCCAGGGGTAATCGGCGGCCAGCGCCAGCCGCGGCCGGCGGTCGGCACGGGCCACGCGGGGGAACTGGCTGACATCGACGCCGCGCGGAATGACCTGCAGGTGCTGTTCCGGCACCGTCGGGTAATGCTGGCGCACGTAGTCGCGCACCGTGTTGGATACGCAGATGACGCGCTCACCGCTGGTCATCACCGCGCTGTAGCGGCTGGGCGAGTTCAGGCCGTGCACGGTGGTCACCCAGTGCGGACGCTGCGCGACCGGCATCGCGCGGATCGCGTACAGGCCCAGCCACGCCGGCAGGCGCGAGCGCGCATGCACGATGTCCGCGCCGACCTCGGCGAACAAACGCCGCAGGGTGGGCAGGTGGCGCAGGGTCAGCAGTGATTTGCGGCCGATATCAAGGGTGAGGTGCTCGGCACCGGTGTCCAGCAGCGGCTTCACCAGGCGGCCACCGGCGGACACGACCAGCGCGCGATGGCCAGCGGCGACCAGGGCCGCAGCGATTTCCAGGGTCGAGCGCTCGACGCCACCGGAGTGCAGCGCCGGCAGCAACTGCACCACGGTCAGTCGGCGCATCGAGGTGCCTGCTTAGTCGGCCAGCACGAAGGTGGAACCGCAGTACGGGCACTTCGCCTCGCCATTGGGCTCGTCTTCGATCGGCAGGTACACGCGCGGATGCGAGTTCCACAGCGCCATTTCCGGGGTCGGGCAGCTCAGCGGCAGGTCGCTGCGGTGCACGGTGTAGCGCTTTTCGGCGTTGGCGGGCGCGGTGGCGGTATGGCTCATGGCGGGTGTCGATGAACGGATTGCGAGGCCTGCGATTCTAGCACCTTGGGGCGGTCCGGCCGCCCCCCTGCCCGTTCAAGGCCCCCGGGCGTACCCGGGGGCCAGCGGCCCTACTGGAAGTCCAGCGCCAGTTCCAGGAAGGCCGAACGGCCGAAGGCGTTGTAGACGCCCTGGTCGTAATACGGCCAGTTGCCGTTGCTGCGGTCGATCGGCGGCATCTCGTCGGTCAGGTTGTTGACCGTCAGCAGCAGGCTGGCCAGGTCGTTGATGCGGTAGCCGACCGTGGCGTTCCAGGTGGTCCAGGGGCCGATGTTGCGCTGCTCGCCGCGGCTGTCCCAGGTGGGGGCGTTGCGTATGCCGAAGGCGCTGGCGGTGAACGGCCCGCGCTTCCAGTTCACGCCCAGGGTGGCGCGGTACTGCAGTTCGTTGGAGTTGGCGCAGCACAGCTGGTCGTAGACCGGGTCGCCTTCCTTGTCCTGGGTGGTGTGCTTGAGCGGCCGGTAGTAGCCGGCGTTGACCGCGAAATCACCCACCGACTGCGTGCCCCAACGGTAGTCCAGCGCTGCCTGAACGCCGTTCTGGCGTTGGCTGGCGATGTTGATCGGGTACGAGAACACCTTGTCCACGCCATTCGGGTTGAGCGGATCGGTGGCCGGCTTGCGCTGCACCTGGCCCAGCACCTGCTGGCAGGTGGGCGAGGTGATGTCGAACTGGGTCTGCCCGTTTTCCGAAACCCCCAGGCGGCAGTTGGCCTCGGTGTCGAGGATGCTGTCGGTGCCAAGGATGCGCACTTCGTTCTCGATGACCACCGAGTTGTAGTCCACCGACACGGTCAAGGCGTTGTCAAGCGTCGACCACACCACGCCATAGGTGAAGGTGCGCGCGGTGATGTCCTTCAGGTCGCGGTTGCCGGTGCTGGAGGACAGCACCGAGAGCCCGGACTGGTCGCACTCGTCGAAGTTGTCGGAGGTGTACCCGGCCTGCCGGCATTGGTAGAGATCGGTGTTGGTGGTGTAGCCACTGCTTTCGCGCGAGAACAGGTAGAACATGTCCGGCGAGCGGAAGGCGGTGGCGTAGCTGCCGCGCAGCAGCAGCGATTCGATCGGCCGGTATTCCAGGCCCAGCTTCCAGGTGGCCTTGCCGTTGCCACCGCCGCCCTGCAGCGCGTACTTGTCGTAGCGACCGGACAGGTTGGCGCTGAACGTATCGATGATCGGCACCTGCAGTTCGGCACCCAGCGCGTACAGGTCACGCTGGCCCTGCGCCGAGGTGCCGGCGGTCTGCCCGCGGAACAGCACGCCCGCGTTGGCATCGGCCGACTGGTTGAAGAACTTCTCGCGCTGGCCCTGCGCGATCAGCGCGAAACCGACGTCGCCGGCCGGCAGGGTGAACAGCGAACGATCGGTCAGCAGCGCCGTCACTGCGGTGCGCGACGCGCTGGATGCAGCACGGTTGAGGCCGCTGAAAGTATCGTACTGCTCGCGGCTGATCGGCTGGTACAGCCGCGACAGATCCGGCGCGTAGACCTCGTAGCCATCCTGCATGCCGAGCATCGGCCCCAGGTAGTAATCATCCACGCCGTTCTTCGCCAGGAAATCGGTGGATTTGCGGGTGACATCGGTGCTGGAGCGGTTGACGTAGACGTCGTAGTCGAAGCCTCCCAGCACGCCGCGCACGCCTGCGGTGATGTTGAGCGAGCGGGTGTAGACGCGCTGGTCCTTGGCATCCAGGCCAACTTCCTCCGGCGCGTAGATGCGCTGCCACTGTTCGTACTGGCCGCTGGTCTGGTTGTAGAAGGTCTTGTTCCAGAACGGGCTGCCACCGCTGTAGGTGGGCCGGCCGAAGCCGAACAGGATGTCCGAGTACAGCTCGGTGTCCGGGCTGAGGTGGTAGCGCAGGAAGGTGGTGGCGTTGACGTCCTGGCTGGAGTTGTACAGCGACGCGGTGCCGACGTTGTCAGGCGTGCCGCAGTAGTAGCCGCCACCGGAAATGTCGCGGTGCGCGTAAACGGTGCTGCCGCCGAACAGGTCCGACAGCGGCGCGCAGGTGGCCGCGCCCGGGTCGATGTAGGCGTTGGGGCCCATGCGCATGCGCAGGAAGCTGCGCGAAGGATCCTGCGGGCCGGTCGGGTTGTCGTTGACGCTGTCGATGCGGCTGCGGTCGAAGGCGTAGATCGCCTTCTGGTTGGTGTATTCCAGCCCGTAGCTGATATCGAGGTTGCCGAAGGTCTGGCCGCTGCTGGCGCTGAAGCGCTGGCTGGAGCCGCCGCCCTGGCTGTAGCCGCCGACGCGGTAGCGCAGGTGGGTGCCTTCCACGCGGTCCTTCAGCACGATGTTGACCACGCCCGCAATCGCCGAGGAGCCATACACCGAGGACTGGCCACCGGTGAGCACGTCGATGCGCTCGACCATGCCCAGCGGGATGTTGGCGATGTCGGCGATGCTGGTGTTGCCGTTGTAGGCCAGCGGGTAGCTGTTGATCGGCCGCCCGTTGATGAGGGTGAGGGTGTAGCTGGGGTCCAGGCCGAACAGGCTGATGGTCTTGGCGCCCGGGGTGTAGAAGCCGGTGCCCTGCGAATCCTGCACCGAGCCGTTCGATACCGGCAGCGAGCGCAGCGCGTCGAACACGGTGGTGAAGCCCTGCGCCTGGATCTGCTCGGCGGTGATGGTGGTGACCGGCGAGGGCCCCTCCACCTGCGCGCGCGGGATGAGCGAGCCGGTGACCTTGACCGCATCCAGGTCGCGGGTGCGCGGCGGATCGGTGCCCTCCCCCTGCGGGGTGGACTGGGCCTGTACGGCAAGCGGCGACAACAGCAACGACGACATCAACAACGACAACAACCGGGGTTTCATCAAGCTCTCTCCAGAGGCGGATGACGGTCCAGCCGGTGGGGGACGGACGGGAAGGTCGTGGATGGACGGCAGTGGCGGGCAACAGCGGGACGGCCATGGGGCCGGCCAGGATCAGGACATGCGGGGCATTCCGGTACAGGGGGTAAGCTGGCCACTTTTAAATCGATCCAAGGCAACCTGTCAATAATTCGAAATGAAACGGTTTTGCCGGGTTTGGATCGAACTAATTGCACTTGTCAGGGGGCAATGGGCTGAGGCACGATCAGGACGATTCCGACCCCGACCCGATCGCATGGCCCGACCCCCACCGGACCGGCATCGTCCCCTCCACTGCCCTCTGGGCGGCGGGCGCGATGCTGTCCGTGGTGCGTGCCGATGCGGGTTCTGCCTGCCGCCTGCCCTCCCGGGAGACCCTGCATGACCCTGTCCGATCCTCGCCGCGCCCTGCTTCCGCTTGCCCTCGCCCTGGCCTGCGCCACCCCCGCCCTGCCCGCACTGGCGCAGGGCCTGCAGACCTCGTTCGAAGCAGGCGAACCGGCACCGGCCAAGGCCGGCGGCGCCCTGCAGGTACAGGTTGGCAACGGCCCGGCCGAGCCCTATGCGGCCAAGCGCAACGTCGGCTACAGCGGCCTGCGCGCCCTGCACTACCAGGCCGGCGGTGGCAGCGCGCGGCGCGAACTGTTCAACACCGATCTGGCCATCGACGCCGATACCACGCTGTCCTGGCTGGTCCTGCCTGAGATCGTCGGCAAGGACGCGGTGGCCTCCACCTACGTATCGCTGGACCTGCGCCTGGACGATGGCAGCCGCCTGTCCGCCAGCAACGCGCGCGACCAGCACGGCATCGCCCTCGGCGCACAGGCGCAGGGCGATTCGAAGACGCTGTACCCGCAGCAGTGGGCACGCAAGGCCGTGCGCCTGGGCGACGTGCCGGCGCTGCGCGGCCGCCGCGTGGTCGCCATCGAGCTGGAGGTGGCCAGCGCCGACGGCGCGCCGGTCTCCGGCTGGATCGACGACGTGCGGCTGGATGCGCAGCCTCGCAACGTGCCGCAGCGGGTTTCCGACTGGGTGCTGACCACCCGCGGCACCCAGGCCAACGGCACTTTCTCGCGCGGCAACAACTTCCCGGCCACCGCAGTGCCGCACGGCTTCAATTTCTGGACCCCGGTGACCGATGCCGGCGCGCTCAACTGGCTGTACCGTTGGAACGAGCAGAACGATGCGAAGAACCGCCCGCAGCTGCAGGCGCTGGCGCTGAGCCACCAGCCCAGCCCGTGGATGGGCGACCGCCAGACGTTCCAGGTGATGCCCTCGGCCAGCCGTGGCGTGCCCGAGGCCGACCGTGGCAAGCGTGCGCTGTCCTTCGACCGCAGCCACGAAAACGCGCGCCCGTACCGCTACGACGTGCGCTTCGACAACGGCATCGCCGCGTCCATCGCGCCGACCGACCACGCCGCGCTGTTTCACTTCGCCTTCCCCGAGGGCGGTGATGCCAACCTGCTGTTCGACAACGTCGATGCGCGTGGCGGCCTGAGCCTGGATGCGGCCACGCAAACCCTGAGCGGCTACACCGATACCCGCAGCGGCCTGTCCAATGGCGCCACCCGCATGTTCGTGGTCGCCCGCTTCGACAAGCCGTGGCACAGCAGCGGCCGCATCGACACCGGCCGCCCCACCGGCTACATCAAGTTCGATGCCGGCAGCGACCGCCAGGTGACCATGCGCATCGCCACCTCGCTGATCTCGGTCGAGCAGGCGCGGCACAACCTGGACCTGGAAATCGCCGCCGCCGATACGCTGGACAGCGTGGCCGGCCGCGCACAGGACGCCTGGGATGCACGCCTGGCCCGCTTCGACATCGGCAATGCCAGCGACGATGCGAAGACCACGCTGTATTCCAGCCTGTACCGCCTGTACCTGTACCCCAACTCCGGCCATGAAAATGCCGGCACCCCGGCCGCGCCCGACTGGCGCTATGCCAGCCAGGCCAGTGCCGAAGACAACAACACCGATGGCAGCGCCAGCCGCAGCTTCGCGCCGGTGCGCGATGGCCAGGTGTACGTCAACAACGGCTTCTGGGACACCTTCCGCACCACGTGGCCGGCGTATGCGCTGTTCACCCCGGACGATGCCGGCAAGCTGGTGCAGGGCTTCATCGAGCAGTACCGCGCGGGCGGCTGGATCGCACGCTGGTCCTCGCCGGGCTACGCGGACCTGATGGTCGGCACCAGCTCGGACGTGGCCTTCGCCGATGCGTGGCTGAAGGGCATTGGTGGCTTCGACCCGGCCGAGGCCTACGCCGCCGCGCTGAAGAACGCCACCGTGGTACCGCCGGACCGCCATGTCGGCCGCAAGGGCATGAACCGTTCGACCTTCCGCGGCTACGCCAGCGCCGACGTGCATGAAGGCATGTCGTGGACGATGGAAGGCGCGTTGAACGACTTCGGCATCGCCAACATGGCCGAGGCCCTGGCCAAGCGCGCGACCAGCACCGCAGAACGCGAGCGCTACAGCACCGAGGCCGACTACTTCCGCTACCGCGCGGCCGGCTATTCGACCCTGTTCGACCCGGCCGCCGGCTTCTTCCAGGGCCGCAAGGAAGATGGCAGCTGGCGCCTGGATTCGAAGGCCTATGACCCGCGCGTGTGGGGCTACGACTACACCGAATCCAACGGCTGGACGTTCGCCTTCACCGCCGCGCACGACGGCGAGGGCCTGGCCGCGCTGTACGGTGGCCGCGACAAGCTGGCCGCCAAGCTCGATACGTTCTTCTCGACCCCGGAAACCGCCGATCCGGCGCTGGCCGGTTCCTACGGCGGCACCATCCATGAAATGACCGAAGCGCGCGACGTGCGCATGGGCATGTACGCGCACAGCAACCAGCCGGCGCACCACATCCCGTGGATGTACCTGTACGCCGGGCAGCCGTGGAAGACCCAGCAGCACGTGCGCGAGATCCTGTCGCGCCTGTATGTCGGCAGCGAGATCGGCCAGGGCTACCCGGGCGACGAGGACAACGGCGAGACCTCGGCGTGGTACGTGCTGGCCTCGCTGGGCCTGTACCCGCTGCGCATGGGCGCGCCGGAGTACGTGATCGGCTCGCCGGCCTTCGAGCATGCACGGGTGGAACTGCAGGGCGGCGCGGTGCTGACCGTCAACGCGGCCAACAACTCGGCGCAGAACGTCTACGTGCAGTCGCTGAAGATCAACGGCAAGCCTTGGACCAGGACCTGGGTGCCGCACGAGGTGATCGCCAAGGGCGCGACGCTGGACTTCGTGATGGGCCCGCAGCCCTCGCGCTGGGGCAGCGGTGCCGACGATGTGCCGCGTTCGCTGACCGCGCCGGGCAAGCGCCCGCAGATGCTGCATGACCTGCTCGGCAACGGTGCCCGCGCGGCGCTGGCCGATGGCCGTGCCCTGCCCGCCCTGCTGGACGACGATGCGACCACGGCCGTGCCGCTGGGCGCGGGCGCCACCATCGCACTGACCGCGGTGAGCGATGGCACGCCGACGATGTACACGCTGACCAGCGGTGAAGGCGCGATCCGCGGTGCCGGATGGACGCTGGAAGCGCGTACGGCCGGCGGCCGCTGGACGACACTGGATGCGCGCCGTAGCGAAGATTTCACCTCGCCGCGGCAGACGCGTCCGTTCCGCATCGCCTCGCCCTCACGCTTTGCAGAGTATCGTCTGCGCGTCGCTGCGCCGGGGCGCCTGCAGCTGGCCGAGATCGAACTGTTGTCGCCCTCCACCGTAAACTGATCCCATGCGCCTTCGCCTGCTGACGCTTGCCCTCGCTGCATTCACCCTGCCCTGCATCGCGCAGGCCCAGCCATCGCAGACCGATGCCTTCGATGGCCAGGTCAGCCGCGAAGGCGTGACCCTGTCCTACCAGGACCCCACCGGCGCGCTGTCCGCGCCGGTGCGGAAGCGGATCATCGACACGTTCTACTTCGCGTACCTGCGCGAACGGGCGGATTTCCACCCGAAGGCGCCGGCGGACGTGCGCATCGTGATCGATCCCGCCTACAACGGCGTGGCCTACGTAGGCGACAAGGACAAGGCCACCACGATCACCATCAACCCGGGCTGGCTGCTGCAGCACCCCGATGACATCGACCTGGTGACCCACGAGGCGATGCACATCGTGCAGGGCTACCCGAGCTACGGCGACAAGCGCGTGCCGGGCTGGCTGGTGGAAGGCATCGCCGATTACGCACGCGACCGCTACGGCATGGGCAATGCTGCGGCAGGCTGGGCGCTGCCGCAGAAGGTGGGCAAGGGGCAGACCGTGGAAAGCGGCTACCGGGTGACCGGTGCGTTCCTGAAGTGGGCCGAGGGCGAACACCCCGGCCTGGTGCTGGCGCTGGACAAGGCCCTGCGTGCAGGCCAGTACACCCCGGCGCTGTGGCAGAAGCACGCCGGCAAGGCACTGCCGGCGCTGTGGACCGAGTACGCCAAGCCGCGTTCGGATGCCCCGCCGCCGGCACCGGCACGACGCGGAAAGCGCTGACTCGCCGCGCTGTGCTCGCCGGGCGTGGCCCGGCGCTACCGGCGGCCGTGCATGAAATAGAAAACACCGGGCATTGCCCGGTGTTTTTGTGTGCACGTTTCCCACCGCGCCAGCACCGCACTGCTTCCGTCCAGGAGCCCCTTCTTGTTGAAGGGGCACGCCGAAGGCGGGGGTAGAGGAGGAATGCGTCGTACCGATGCCCAGCCGCCGCCGGCACGACGCGGAAAGCGCTGACCGGTAGCGGGGGGGGGCGGCGGCCCCGGGGCGGGGGGAGGCCCCCCGCGCGCGCCCCCGGCGCGGCCGCGGCGCGCCCCCGCCCCGTGGGCGGCGGGGGGGC